>NZ_JAPFCD010000051.1:0-35328 GCF_026153155.1 Photorhabdus aballayi
ACTGATTAACGCTCTTTTGTTTGGCTAACTTTGTCGGCTTCACTGCGCTACACCTCGCCGTACTGAAGTACTGTCTCGGTGTTGCTCGCTTGCCTTCGCGTTATCCTGCCAAAATAACGTTACTAAATTAGTTCGTAATGAATTAACTGTTGTTCACTCTTCAAGACTTTAAAACGTATTTTTTTGTGATACGGTCTTGTGAGTGCCCACACAGATTGTCTGATTAATTGTTAAAGAGCAGGCTGACATAAAAATTAATATTCTCGGTCAGCCGGGCTGCGTATACTACGCTTTTCGCCCGCAGAGTCAAGCGCTTATTCGCTTTTTCTCTGCCCGACCTCACAATGTTTATCAGCGTTGTGTCGGTCAGTGGTGGCGCATTATAGGGAGTTCTTTGACGCTGGCAAGTATTTATTGAAAAAAAAATGGTCGTTCGTGGTTTTTTTCAACAAAACACTGATAAAAAGAACAAATCAGTTATTTTTCACTCACTATTTTAAGGAAATCATCAGTAAAGCGATCGACTTGCTGCCAATCGGTATATTCAATCTCTTTAGTTGTATCAGTTTCCCCACCAGTCATCTTCATAATCATTTTCACCATTATCCGATCTAACCAATGATAACGAGGATAAAGTAATGCGCCAGCAAAAACACCACACAAATCTGGCTTCCACGGGGTATTAAACAGAAATTTACGAACATACACATTCGTTTCCGGTGTACGTTTCTCTGGCTTCCTTGCCGTCAGATTTACACCAAAAAATGCGGTTGGCATTTTATTAAGTTGTTGTTGATGACAGATTGCAAATTTTTTCAGTGCCGAACTAAAATGACCATATCTGATCGAAGCTCCAATCATAACCTTGTCATAAGATTCCAAATTGATTGTTTTTACTGTTGCCAAATCTCTAAGATCGCATATCTCTCCCGTTCTGCGTAGATTTTCAGCAATGCGGGTAATAATTTTCTTAGTCTGCCCATCACGACTGGAATAAAGTAACAAATAATTCATATCTATATCCCTCTCCCAACAAACTATTCACGCCAGAAGGTTGGTGTAAATAAAACTAATAAAGTGAATACTTCCAAACGACCAAACAACATCGTTATAACTAATATCCATTTGGCTGCCGGATTCATTGCAGTAAAATTATCCGCAACAACACCCAACCCAGGCCCTAGATTATTTAGTGTAGCGGCTATTGCAGAAAACGCAGAAAGCTCATCTACACCTGTTGCGATAAGTAATAACAAACTGATGATAAATACCAAAGCATAAGCAGAGAAGAATCCCCATACAGCTTCAATAATCCTTTCAGGTAATGCTCTTCGCCCTAGCTTGAGGGTATAAACCGCATTTGGATGAACCAATCTCTTCAATTCACGGGAACCTTGCAGGAACAGCAACAAGATACGAATCACCTTCAATCCTCCCCCCGTCGAACCCGCACAACCACCAATAAATGCGGAACACAACAGCAATATTGGCAAAAACGATGGCCAACGAGCAAAACTATCTGTGCTGAACCCTGCGGTTGTCGCCATTGAAACAACCTGGAAAAAAGCTTGGTTTAGTGTCTCTATCCCCGACTTATAAACAGAGTGATGCCATAAGATTAGAGTGCAAATAATGACCAGCACTAATTGAATGGAGATAAACATGCGGAATTCAGGGTCCCGCCAATATACTGTCAGGCTACGTCCCGTTAATACCGCGAAGTGCAAACCAAAGTTACAACCAGAAATCAGCAGAAAAATCGCAATAATGGTATTTATCGCGGGGCTATTGAAATAACCAATGCTTGCGTCATGTGTAGAAAATCCACCAATTGCGATAGTTGAAAAACTGTGAGAAATGGCATCAAAAACTGACATCCCCGCAGCCCATAATGCTAAAGCGCAAGCGATTGTCAGTAACACATAAATCAACCATAAAGTTTTTGCCGTTTCAGCAATTCGCGGGCGCATTTTATTATCTTTCAAAGGGCCAGGCATTTCAGCCCGATAGAGTTGCATTCCCCCAACTCCAAGTAGAGGCAGAATTGCAACCGCCAGCACAATAATCCCCATACCGCCTAACCATTGCAGCATCTGCCGGTAGAAAAGAATCGCTTTAGGCAAGGAATCAAGCCCAATCAGTGTCGTAGCACCCGTTGTTGTTAAACCGGAGAAAGATTCAAAAAATGCGTCTGTAATAGAAAGATTTGGCTGTTCAGAAAAGATGAAAGGTAAAGCCCCGACACTACCAAGTACTATCCAAAATAAAGCAACGATAAGAAACCCTTCCCGGGGCTTTAATTCATGTTTTTGCTCCCGATTTGGTATCCAAAGCATCAAACCGATAATTAAGGCAAAAATAAATGTCTGACTGAATGCACGCCCAGCGCCATCACGATAGATAAGTGCTACCAATCCAGGAATTATCATGGTGACAGAGAAAAGAATGACAAGCAGCCCAATAATACGGGTTATGGCACGAAAATGCATTCGGCTGGTTCCTTAGAAATCCAGTTGCAGGGAATATTTACAGATCAGGTGTTAAATGCAATACACCACGACTTAGATCACGTAATTTATCACCGACTTCCCCCACTAAGGTAGTTGGAAGTGAAATTCGCAAAGTAACATTCTCTGCATACTCACTGGAAATAATTTGCCCCGATGATTTCTGTAATAACTGTTCAATCATAGAGATATGGGCATATTCACACTGCAAAGAACAGAGTTTCTGTGGAACCTTATATTTTGTTTCCAGCAATTTCAGCGCCTGTTGGACACCACTTCCATATGCCCTTACTAACCCACCGGTACCTAACTTTATTCCACCAAAATAACGGACAACCACCGCAGTTATTTCACCAATATTATTTCCCATAAGCTGGGATAACATCGGCTTACCAGCGGTCCCTGAAGGCTCTCCATCATCTGAAAAACCCAGCTGCTGTGAATCATCCGGCGCACCAGCAACAAATGCCCAGCAGTGATGGCGAGCATCAGGGTACTGAGCTTTGATTTGCTGGATAAACTCCTTGGCCTCATCCACCCCGCAAGTATGCTCCAGCAAGGTAATAAAACGACTTTTTTTAATCTCTTCAGTAAAACTCACTGAAGCTGCGGGTATCAAATAAGGCTTCATTATGGCAATTGAAGATCCCTAGTCATGTTTTCCACTTTATTTTCATGGATCACAATGTTGTCTTCGATACGAATACCACCGAAAGGTTTAAACATCCCAATTTTATTCCAGTCAAAATATTTGCTGAACTCACTTTCACGCCAAGGTGCAAGCAGCGATTCAATGAAATAAAGGCCGGGCTCAATAGTCATCACCATGCGGGGTTCCAGAATACGGGTGCAACGCAGATAAGGATACATATCCGGAGCTGCTAAATGTGTACCTGTATCATCCTGCATAAACCCTGCCGTATCATGAACTTGTAGCCCAAGAGGATGACCAATGCCATGTGGAAAGAATGGCGTTGTCAGCCCTTTTTCAACCATGACTTCTTCACTGACCTCTTTCACGATACCATATTTTTTCAACAACTTAGCAATCCGATGATGCATCTGAATATGATATTCGGTGTAGCGAACCCCTGCTTTAATTGTACCAATTAACGCTTTCTGTTCAGCATCCATGTCTTTAATTAGAGAGGCAAATTCATTATTACTTTTTGCTGAATAAGTGCGAGTAATATCGGCTGCATAACCATTATATTCAGCACCGGCATCAATCAGGAAACTCCGTATCTCCGAAGGTGCGTTGTGCTGCAATACAGTGTAATGCAAAACGGCTGCATTCTCATTCATGGCAATAATATTGTCATAAGGCACATCTGTATCACGATGACCTGTTGCCATAAGATAAGAGATATTAATATCAAATTCACTCATCCCAGCCTGAAATGCTTCATAAGCTGCCAGGTGTCCAACAATAGCCGTTTTTTGTGCTTCACGCATACAGGCCAGTTCATAATCTGTTTTATATGAACGATAAAAATGTAAATAATCAAGAACGGCCTTTGGATTAATATTGTGTTCGGAGAAACCAATCTCTTTTGCTCTTTGTGGCGAACAACCGATATAAGCAACATTCTGTTTCACATAAGTACTTAACGCTGAATTGATATCTCCAGCATTTGCCAGATGAATCATTTCAACTTCTTTAGTCCAGTAGCTGGTCGGTAGCGGTTCTACGCTATGCCAATAATCTACCGGTGAGTAAAACCATAATTTAGGCTTATTAATACCATCTACCCACAACCAGCAATTAGGCACTTTAGTTACTGGAACCCAAGCTTTGAAGTGAGCGTTAACTTTGAAAGGATAGTCTCTATCATCAAGAAAAATACGCTGTAACTCACCTGAGTGAATAAGCAAAGCATCAAATTGATTACGGGCCAATGCTTCACAGGTGCGTTGCTGCAATGTAGAGATATGTTCGTGGTACAGAGATGCCAACTTTTCCATTTCAATTGACCTTTTTTTATTTTATGGCTAAACCATTAGCTTATCACAGCCATTGATATTTGCAGGTATCATGCAAAAACCCTCTCAAGTTATCGGCTCCCGCTAACACCTTATTTATCAAAATATAAAAACAATTATTGCCAATGAGATACAAATCTCACTTGTGATCACCCTTGCAAAAAACTAATCACTCATTTGCATTTACTTAACATAATACCCACAATCAAACCCATCTGGTCATACCAGATGGTATGCGCTCATTTAGGAGAACGACATGCTCTATCAAAGTGAAACAATTCAAGTAAGCTGGCTGAAAGATGGCATTGCTGAACTGGTTTTCAATGCCTCAGCCGCAATTAATAAACTAGATACTAAAACCGTTGCCTCTCTCGATAAGGCTGTTGCCAGCCTGGAACAACAAACGGGACTGAAAGGCGTTTTATTACGTTCTGAAAAAACTGCATTTATTGTTGGCGCAGATATTACTGAATTCCTCTCTTTATTCGATTCACCTGTAGAAAAGCTGCAAGAATGGCTTAACTTTTCAAATAGCATTTTTAACCGGATAGAAGATTTACCTGTACCAACCATTTCAGCAATAAACGGTTATGCTCTTGGTGGTGGTTGTGAATGTGTTCTGTCTACAGATTTCCGTGTAGCTTCCCCAGATGCGCGCATTGGGCTGCCAGAAACCAAACTTGGCATTATGCCTGGTTTTGGTGGATCAGTTCGCCTTCCGCGCCTGATCGGGACTGATAATGCACTGGATATCATTGCCGCAGGTAAAGACATTGGTACAGAAGAAGCATTGAAAAATGGCTTGATTGATGCCGTTGTTCCCAAAGAAAAACTGGTTGATTCCGCAGTATCAATGCTGGAACAAGCAATTGCAGGGAACCTTGACTGGAAAGCCGCACGCCAGCCGAAATTAGAGCCTTTGAAACTCAATGAAATTGAACGAGGCATGAGTTTTAGTGTGGCAAAAGGTATGGTGATGAAAGTCGCTGGGCCTCATTATCCAGCGCCTATTACCGCAGTTAAATCCATAGAAAAAGCCGCTACATTTGGTCGTGATGAAGCACTGAAAATAGAAACCGCCAACTTCATTCCTTTAGCACAGACAAATGTTGCCCGTGCTTTAGTAGGTATTTTTCTTAATGACCAGTATGTAAAAGGACTGGCTAAAAAACATCTGAAAGAAGTCGTAACACCTGAGTATGCCGCAGTTCTAGGCGCAGGAATTATGGGGGGCGGCATAGCCTATCAATCTGCCCGCAAAGGGATTCCTGTCATGATGAAAGACATCAGTCAGCAAGCCCTTGAATTAGGTATGAATGAAGCTGCGAAACTTCTAAACAAGCAGTTTGAACGTGGCCGCCTGGATGCCATAAAAATGGCAAGAACCCTCTCTTCTATTCAACCGACCTTAAATTATGCCGGTATCGAACAGGCTCAAATCGTGGTTGAAGCCGTCGTAGAGAATCCAAAAATCAAAGCAGCTGTACTATCAGAAACTGAAACTCTGGTTAATGAAGATTGTGTCCTAGCATCCAACACATCAACAATTCCAATCTCAGAATTAGCCAAATCCCTGAAACGCCCGGAAAATTTCTGTGGTATGCATTTCTTCAACCCAGTACACCGCATGCCGTTGGTTGAAGTGATTCGCGGTGAAAAAACGTCTGAAAAGACAATTTCAACCGTAGTCGCTTATGCCAGCAAAATGGGTAAAACTCCGATCGTCGTTAACGACTGTCCAGGGTTCTTTGTAAACCGGGTACTGCTTCCTTATCTCCTTGGCTTCGGTCTGCTATTGCGTGATGGTGGTGATTTCCGCCAAATAGACAAAATCATGGAGAAAGAGTTTGGCTGGCCAATGGGTCCTGCTTATCTCATTGATGTTATTGGTCTTGATACTGCACATCATGCTCAATCAGTCATGGCCCAAGGGTTCCCAGATCGTATGCAGCGCGACTATAAAGATGCCATTGACACTTTATACGACAATCAACGTTACGGGCAGAAAAACGGTCTTGGTTTCTATAAGTACACTCAAGATAAGAAAGGTAAGCCTAAAAAAGAGCAGGATGAGCAAACAGACCAATTGCTGGCGACTATCTGCCAACAGAAGAGTAATTTCTCCAGTGAAGAGATCATTGCTCGTACTATGATCCCGATGATCAACGAAGTTGTCCGCTGTTTGGAAGAAGGTGTCATTGCCAGCCCGGCAGAAGCAGATATGGCTCTGGTTTATGGCCTTGGTTTCCCTCCATTCCACGGTGGTGTTTTCCGTTATCTGGAAACAATGGGAACAACAGCTTACGTAAAAATGGCTGAAAATTATGCTCACCTCGGTGCTCTTTATCAGGTACCGCCTGGTCTGAAAGCTAAAGCTGAACGTAATGAAAGTTACTATCCTACAGCAGCAACGATTGCTGTCAGCACCGGAAAAACAGCGTGAGGTCTGGAAACATGGAAAATGTAGTCATTATTGATGGCATCCGCACCCCAATGGGGCGCTCAAAAGGTGGTGCATTCCGTCAGGTCCGGGCTGAAGATCTCTCCGCTCACCTGATGAAAGAACTATTTAAACGTAATCCGGCAATACAGAAACATGAAATCGATGACATCTACTGGGGCTGTGTCCAGCAAACTCTAGAGCAAGGTTTCAACATTGCCCGAAATGCAGCTTTACTGGCTGATATCCCTCACTCTGTACCAGCCGTAACGGTTAACCGACTATGCGGTTCATCAATGCAAGCGCTGCATGATGGCGCTCGTATGATCATGACCGGAGAAGCTAATGTTACATTGATTGGTGGTGTAGAGCATATGGGCCATGTTCCGATGACTCATGGCGTGGATTTCCACCCTAAAATGAGTCTGAGCGTCGCCAAAGCCGCAGGAGTCATGGGTTTAACCGCTGAAATGTTGGCAAAGATTCACCATATCAGCCGTGAAATGCAAGATGAATTTGCACTCCGTTCACACCAACGTGCAACGCAAGCAACGCAATCAGGCGCATTCTCCAATGAGCTATCAGCAATTTATGGTCACGATGCCGATGGCATATTGAAGCTATTTGATTATGATGAGGTGATCCGCTCGGATGCTAATCTGAAAGATCTAGCCGCACTGCGTCCTGTATTCGATCCAATAACAGGTTCAGTCACAGCAGGCAGCTCTTCTGCTTTATCCGATGGTGCGTCTGCAATGTTGATAACCAGTGAAAGTTATGCCAAGAATCTGGGGCTGAAACCTCGTGCCCGTATCCGTTCTATGGCAGCTGTTGGTTGCGATCCTTCCATTATGGGATATGGCCCGGTCCCTGCTACACAAATGGCGCTCAAGAAAGCAGGTTTAGAACTGGGTGACATCGGCGTGATTGAACTAAACGAAGCATTTGCCGCTCAGTCACTTGCCTGCCTGAAAGGTCTGAATTTGCTGGATAGTATGGATGACAAAGTTAACCTGAATGGTGGCGCAATTGCTCTCGGTCATCCTTTAGGCTGCTCAGGCGCTCGCATCACAACAACGTTGTTGAACTTAATGGAACGCCGCGATGTTCAGTTTGGCCTGGCAACCATGTGTATCGGTTTAGGCCAAGGTATCGCCACCATTATAGAAAGAATGGATTAAGCACTTATCTATACCTAATAGATTTCGAGTTGCAGCGCGGCGGCAAGTGAACGAATCCCCAGGAGCATAGATAACTATGTGACTGGGGTGAGTGAAAGCAGCCAACAAAGCAGCAGCTTGAAAGATAAAGGGTATATAAGAATTATTATAACTGAGTCGTTGTTGCCGTAATTCCCGCCTGTCAGGGGCGGGTTTTTTTTATTATTATTTTAAATGAATTCAAAAGCATCACCATACATGTTGTCAGCAGAAGCATCACGCTCGCCACAAAAGCGTTCACGAGCAATTTTTGCCATTTCAAATCGCCCTGCAATGTAAATATCATAATTGGTCAAACTACCAAAATCTTCTAGTACTGCTTTAAGCACTGTTCCTGTACGTCCACACCAACCATTCTCTGACTGTTCAACAACTGGAATAACCTTCAAATTAGGATAGCGCTCTGTAAGTAACTGTAATTCAGCAAGATCATATAAATGTTGTGATTCTCTGCCCCCCCAATACATAGAGATCTGGCGTCCAGGTTGTTCTTCCAACGCTGTCAGCAATATAGAACGGGTGTAAGAAAACCCCGTGCCGCCTGCAATTAATAACAGCGGATTAGCACTGCTTTGACGGAACCAGGCTTTACCATGAGGGATATCAATATTGATCACTTTCTGATCCAGAATTCTATCCATCACAGCCATTGCATACAAATTTAGTTCAGAAGCACCAATATGTAATTCAATAAACTCCTTTTCTGAAGGCGTTGATGCCATTGAAAACGGACGTTTATCTCTCTCACTCATTACCACCATCAGATACTGACCGGCGCGGAATGAGAACGGAGAATCGGGAAGTAACCGTACCCGATAAACCGTATCAGTAATAGCCTCTACAGAGGTTACTTTACAGCTCAGTGTTGTCATGCGTTCCCTCTTATGGTCCTAAAATACCTAATTCATCCCAGATTTTGTCGACGCGGGTACGCACTTCTTCACTCATCACAATAGGGCGTCCCCATTCTCTCTGCGTCTCTCCCGGCCATTTATTCGTTGCATCCATTCCCATTTTCGAACCTAATCCTGAAACTGGCGACGCAAAATCGAGATAATCTATCGGAGTATTCTCCATTAACACTGTATCTCTTGCCGGGTCCATTCGCGTAGTGATTGCCCAAATCACATCGTTCCAGTCTCTAGCATTAATATCATCATCACAAACAATAACAAACTTCGTATACATAAATTGCCGTAGATACGACCAAACCCCCATCATGACCCGCTTGGCATGACCCGGATATTGTTTCTTCATAGTCACGACGGCGAGACGATAGGAACAACCTTCAGGAGGCAGATAAAAATCGACAATTTCAGGAAACTGTTTTTGTAAAATCGGTACCAGCACTTCATTCAATGCAACCCCTAACACAGCAGGTTCATCTGGCGGGCGACCAGTATAAGTCGAATGATAAATAGCATCATGACGCTGAGTAATATGTGTCACAGTGAACACCGGGAACATATCGACTTCATTATAATAGCCCGTATGATCACCATATGGCCCTTCTGGAGCTAACTCGCCAGGCTCAATATACCCTTCCAATACGATCTCAGCACTTGCTGGTACTTCCAAGTTACTTGAAAGACATTTCACAACTTCTGTTTTATATCCTCTTAATAACCCAGCAAATGCATATTCCGATAATGTGTCAGGAACTGGCGTCACAGCCCCCAATATTGTCGCAGGATCAGCACCCAAGGCAACAGCCGCTGGGAAACGTTCTCCTGGATGTGCCTGACACCATTCCTGAAAATCAAGCGCACCACCACGATGAGATAACCAGCGCATAATGAGCTTATTTTTACCCAGTACTTGCTGGCGATAGATACCAAGATTTTGCCGCTCTTTATTCGGGCCACGAGTTACTGTCAGCCCCCAAGTAATCAATGGTGCAGCGTCCTCTGGCCAACAGTGCATGATAGGAATACGAGTTAAATCTACATCATCACCAACCGAAACATGTTCCTGACAAGGCGCAGTATTAAGCCGTTTAGTTGGCATATTAAGGACTTGCTTAAATTTCGGTAACTTATCTAGTAAATCACGAAAACCTTTCGGAGGATCGGGTTCTTTCAAAAAAGCTAGCAGCTTACCTACATCATGCAAAGCTTTAACATCTTTCTGCCCCATCCCCATAGCAACACGTTCAGCAGTACCGAACAAATTACACAATACAGGCATCGAATAACCTTTGGGATTTTCAAACAACAAGGCAGGCCCACCAGCGCGAAGGGTACGATCTGCAATCTCAGTCATCTCCAAATAAGGATCAACTTCAAAGCTGATGCGTTTCAACTCACCTTTATGCTCCAATAAGGTTAGAAAATCTCTTAAGTCACGGTATTTCATACTATTCATTTATGCCGGGTTTTAAGGGGGAAAACATTATAAGCCATCCCACTCAGCTTTTTTGTGTTTTTTTCAGAAGACTACAAATTAAACCAATAACTTACTAAAAAGCAACGGGTTTAATTCAACCTTGCGACCTCAAAGTCAAATACAACGAAATGGCCCCCAATAAATTAATATTTGAGCATCAAGTTACTCAGAAAAATATTTACCGTATTGGAACATCTCGATGTCTCCACTCTCACCACAGAAATAACGCCACACTATCTCTACCTCTGGATTCATCGCACAAAATTCAGCCAATTGCTTACCACGGATTTCCCAATGATGACTAAATAGCTATCAAATTTTGCAATTATTCAATAGAAATACTGATATCTTTCTTTTATTAATATTGACAGAACAAATAACAACCAATTTTATATTAATTACTTTATCCGCCACTTACCAAGATATTATTCATCGCTTTTTTACTGAAAAACATCGGACACGCCATTACAATAAATATGTATCATTAAACAATTATCACTAAGATAATGCCTGTAATGCCCTTTTCTATTTTGCTATGCTTAATAGTCATTGGATCAAGGTTAAATAAAGATGGAAAACTGGTACCTCATCTACTGTAAACGTGGGCAAATTTTACGAGCAATAGAAAATCTGGAACGACAGGATGTTGCTTGCCTGACTCCTACCGCGAGAATTGAAAAAATAACCCGTGGTAAACGTACTGTGAATATAGAGCCACTTTTTCCTAAT
This sequence comes from Photorhabdus aballayi, assembly GCF_026153155.1. Classification (NCBI taxonomy): domain Bacteria; kingdom Pseudomonadati; phylum Pseudomonadota; class Gammaproteobacteria; order Enterobacterales; family Morganellaceae; genus Photorhabdus; species Photorhabdus aballayi. Next base: position 11,265 of record NZ_JAPFCD010000051.1, read on the forward strand.
TATCTGTTTGTTCAGTTTGATCCTGAAGTTATTCATACTACAACGATCAATTCAACACGCGGCGTTAGCCATTTTGTCCGTTTTGGCGTGCATCCTGCTATCGTACCGGAAACGCTGATTAAAGACATCGTCTCCGCAACTGAGCAAGAATATGTATCACCAGATACACCTGTGGCTGGTGATACCGTATTAATCACCGAAGGAATTTTTGAAGGATTGCAAGCTATCTACAATGAACCAGATGGAGAAACCCGTTCTATTCTGTTACTTAATATTCTAAATAAACAATTACCTAAGGCGCTTAATAATAAACAGTTTGTGAAAATTTAACCAAACAAAAAACGGGCAAAACTTACATTCTGCCCGTTTTGATCAAACCTTAGTATTTCTATTTATTTAACTGTTGAGCAACTCGTTTTGCAAAATAGGTCAGTACGCCATCTGCTCCTGCGCGCTTGAAGCATAACAGAGACTCTATAATGACTTCTTCCTGTAACCAACCATTCTGAATAGCAGCCATATGCATAGCATATTCGCCAGATACTTGATAAGCAAAGGTCGGTACACCGAATGTGTCTTTTACCCTACGGATAACATCCAAGTAAGGCATGCCCGGTTTTACCATTACCGTATCAGCGCCTTCCTGCAAATCCTGAGCAATCTCCTGCAATGCTTCATCACTATTCGCAGGGTCCATCTGATAGGTTTTTTTATTGCCCCCTTTCAGATTACGATTTGAACCGATTGCATCACGGAATGGGCCATAATAACTAGAAGCATACTTTGCCGAGTAAGCCATAATTTGAGTATTTACATGTCCTTCCGCTTCAAACAATTCACGGATTGCACCAATACGCCCATCCATCATATCGCTCGGGGCAATAATCTCTGCACCTGCCTCTGCATGTGACAATGCCTGTTTGACCAAGATCTCTTTGGTTATATCATTCATCACATAACCATCCTGATCGATGATCCCATCCTGACCATGTGTCGTGAATGGATCTAATGCCACATCAGTTAGCAACCCTAATTCAGGAACGGCATCTTTTAACGCACGAACCGTACGCTGAATCAACCCATCAGGGTTATAAGCTTCTTCCGCACCCAAAGATTTTTTATCTGCTTCAATAACAGGGAACAAAGACAATACAGGAATCCCCAATCGAGCAATCTCTTCAGCCTCTTTTAGCAAAAGATCCATCGTCAGACGATACACACCGGGCATAGAAGGCACTTCTTGACGACGATTAGTGCCTTCCATCACAAATACAGGATAAATTAAATCATTTACAGTTAATTGGTTTTCAGCAACCAGACGGCGGGAAAAATCATGACAGCGCAACCGGCGCATACGTCGACCAGGGAAAGTTCCTGGAAATGCATAGCTCATATAGCTCTCCTAACGCAAACCCAGCGCACTCGCGCTGGGTTAATTTATATGCTATCGCTTCGTGATAATTATCTTAGCACTACAGAACAACATGTTAAGATTACTATTATCACTTTTCTGCATTCGCTTCCGACGCATCCCGCTCATCTTCCGCTGAACGATCCCCCAATTTCCGCTGTCTGGTATAAAAACGGGAGAGCAAAATTCCCAGTTCAAACAGCAGATACATAGGAATAGCCAGCAAGGTTTGCGAGAAAACATCCGGCGGCGTTAACAACATGCCAACAACAAAAGCACCAACCAAAATATACGGGCGCTTTTTCTTCAAAGATTCGGGGGTAACTACCCCACTCCAGCATAATAAAATAATGGCAACAGGGACTTCAAAAGAGACGCCAAAAGCCATAAACAGTGCCATGACAAAGCTTAAGTAGTTGCTGATATCCGTTGCAATCAGCACCCCTTCCGGCGCCGTTTTAGCAAAGAATCCAAAAGCAATCGGAAATACAACAAAATAAGCAAACGCCATCCCTAAATAAAACAACAGGCTACTGGAAACAAGCAGAGGGATCATCAAACGGCGTTCATGTTTATATAACGCAGGTGCAATAAATGCCCATACCTGATAGAGAACCATAGGCGCAGATACGAATATCGACACCATAATGGTCAGTTTTATTGGCGTAAAAAAGGGAGAAGCAACATCTGTCGCTATCATACTGGCGCCTTGAGGCAACTGCTTAATCAAAGGTGCAGAGATCATCTGATAGATGTCGTTAGAAAAATAAACCAATGCTAAAAAAACCACTAATACAGTAAGTAAACTGTTTAGAATTCGCTTACGCAATTCAATAAGGTGACTGATAAGTGGTTGGGTATCATCAACAGCCATGTTTTAGTGTTCACCATTAACTTAATCAGAAGTTTTTTTCTTCGTTGCAGAAACCGCTTGATCACCCACTGGAGCAGAAGGCTCAGATGAAGCCACAACCTGAGACGCTGTCGGCTTTTGTGCTACCTCATTTATTTCTGATGCTTTCATACTCCCCGCATCAGGTTCATTTTGGTATGCTTTTTTCAAAGACTCAGCAGCTTCTTTTAGCTCATCCATTGAAGCTTTCAGTTCCGGGGATAAATTCTGCAACCCCGCTTCTTCTTGAACTTTTTTCAGGCTTTCCTGGAGCTCCTGCAATTTCAGCTCTTGGGCCAGCTCATTTTGGACGTTAGCAGCTAAAGAACGCAGCGCCCTAATCCAACCAGCAACTGTTTTTACTGCTACTGGCAGCCGTTCTGGCCCCAAAACCACCAAGCCAATGACCATAACCAGCAGCAGCTCACTAAAACCAATGTCAAACACGGTTTATACCTGCTCTTTGTTTTTGCTCTCAGATGTTTCAGACTGAGCTACGGATTGTTTTTCAGTAATGTTTTTAGTCTCAAAATCGGCATCACTACTGGTTTTTTGAGCCTGTTGAGGCTGATTATCATCCCCTATCGCCTTTTTAAAACCTTTAATAGATGCCCCAAGATCAGAACCTAAAGTACGGAGTTTATTCGTGCCGAACAGCAGCACCACAATGACTGCAATGATAAGTAATTGCCAAATGCTTATACCGCCCATTCTGATTTACCTCTATTTAACAGGAATTATTTCAATAGCTCATTATACATACGACGAGCTATAACCGACCTTCAAAAAAACTTGTCTTAAAACAAATTTTACTAAATTTTACTCAGCCGACACCAGCCAAACAACCACGAAACGGTACCCGCACCTATAAACAACCAAGGAATATTTGCCAAACCAGACAACAAAAACAAGCTTCCGCAGAGAAACAATATTGCACCAACACCCAGTAAATACTGCGACTGCCGCTGTTTTATCTGTTGCCCTTTTAAATGATCTGACAGCTTCTCGATACTCACCTGCAAATGTTTATGCTGCTGAAGACTGTCATACACTAATTCAGGTAGTTCTGGCAACTTTTCTGCCCAATAAGGCGCCTTTTCTTTTAACGCTCGGATAACAGCAGGCAATCCAACCTGGCTATGCAACCACTCCTCCAAAAACGGTTTTGCTGTTTTCCACAAATCAAGCTGTGGATAGAGCTGCCGTCCTAAGCCTTCTACATACAAAAGCGTTTTTTGTAGAAGCACTAACTGAGGCTGCACTGCCATATTAAAACGACGTGCAGTATTAAACAGATTCAGAAGTACATGACCAAATGAAATTTCAGCAAGCGGCTTCTCAAATATTGGCTCACAAACCGTACGGATTGCAAACTCAAAATCTTCAACATTGGTATCACTAGGAACCCAGCCTGAATCCACATGAAGTTCAGCAACTTTCCGGTAATCACGATTAAAGAAAGCAATAAAATTCTCAGCCAAATAACGTTTGTCATCTTTATTAAGAGAACCAACAATACCGTAATCAATACCAATATAAAACGGGTCTTCAGGATGCTCATAGCTGACAAAAATATTTCCCGGATGCATATCCGCATGGAAGAAGCTATCGCGAAAAACCTGCGTAAAAAAGACCTGTACTCCCCGTTCAGCCAGCAATTTCATATTGGTATTCTGCGCTTCTAATGCTTCAATATCAGAAACAGGGATACCATAAACTCGCTCCATCACCAGAACATTTTCACGGCAATAATCAGCATAAATTTCCGGTACATAAAGCGTTGAACTATTTTCAAAATTACGACGGAGTTGGATTGCATTAGCCGCTTCACGCAGCAAATTCAGTTCATCAATTAACGTCTTCTCATATTCCCGCACAACTTCACGAGGACGTAAACGGCGTCCATCGGGTAATAACATCGGTACCCAATTAGCCAGACGATACATTAACCGGATATCCGCTTTGATAATCGGCAGAATATCAGGGCGAATGACTTTGATAACGATTTCCTGTCCATTCTCTTTTAACCGAGCAGTATGGACCTGAGCGATTGAAGCAGAGGCCAGAGCAATAGGTTCAAAATCATCAAACCAGGTTTCCAGTGGTCCCCCTAAAGCAGTTTCAATATATTGGCGCGCCAGAGCACCATCAAAAGAGGCCACTCGGTCTTGCAACAATGCCAATTGATCCGCTATTGCTGGAGGAAACAGATCACGCCGCGTTGAAAGCATCTGTCCAAATTTAATCCAAACAGGTCCTAATTCCTGTAAAGCAAGCCGCAGTCTCTCTCCAAGTGATTTATCTTTATGTCTATTCGGGACCCAGAACAATAAATAACGCCCAAAACGAAGAGGCCAAGTTAAGCGAATCCGAGGAATTAGTTCATCCAATCCGTAAGAAAGAAAAACCCGTATGATAAAATAAAGGCGCCTTAATTCACCTGGAGTCATATTTTCCCTCTAATACTGCCAATCGTTGTTCTATTTGCTCGATATCTTTGGTCAACATGCTAACTTCTTCACTGAAATAAGCCACTTCAAGCTGATTTGGGGCTAGTTTCCATTCTTCCGTTAACGCTTCCGCCAGATAATTTTTCTGGCATTCCATTGAACCGGAAACAAACTGAAACCCTTTTTTAAGGACTTGACTAATACCTTCGGCAGCGATATCCCCGAAATAAGGAGAAAGATAATGGGCCAAATCCCATTCAACCATATCTAACAAAGCAGACCATTGCTGAACAACCTGCATATCCCCTTCAATAACCATTTCACCGCTATTGAGCAATTTGGAAATTTGTTGACGATCCCGTAACTTAAGCAAAGCAGAAAAGTGAGTTTTAACCGTGCAATCGGCAGATTCGCCCCATTGGCTTAATACGTCTACCTGTTTCTCACTGAACACCAATGTCAGCGGTGTATTCATTTCTTTCAATTCGATCGACAAAACTTTGTCTACCAGCCGCATACGGGCTGGCCTCAACACAGGTTCACGGTACAACAGGTAATTCAATGATGTTTCCATCACTGCGGTTAAAACCGGCGTAAGTGTGGAATTAATAGCTGTACTCAGTGATGGTCTTTCCATCTCAGAATTTAAAACCTCTGTGTAGTGCAACAATGCCGCCAGTCATATTGGTATAAGTCACCTGCTCAAAACCAGCCTCTTCCATCATCGTTTTAAGCGTTTCCTGATCAGGATGCATACGGATGGATTCCGCCAGATAACGATAACTGTCAGCATCCTGCACAAAAACCTGACCAATTTTTGGCAGCACATGGAAAGAATAAGTATCATACGCTTTGCTTAACGGAGTGAACAAAGGTTTAGAAAATTCAAGTACCAATAAACGTCCACCCGGCTTCAACACCCGAAACATAGAACGCAGGGCTTTTTCTTTTTCGGTAACATTGCGCAAACCAAAAGAGATAGTGATGCAATTAAAATAGTTATCAGGGAAAGGCAGCGCTTCCGCATTGGCCTGCACATAGCTGACATTACCAACAACACCAGCATCGCGTAATTTCTCACGCCCAACCTTCAGCATAGATTCATTGATATCAGCGAGAACAACTTCACCTTTTTCACCAACTATGCGAGAAAATTTGGCGGTCAGATCTCCAGTACCACCAGCTAAATCAAGTATCCTCTGACCTCGGCGCACACCACTGGCATCAATAGCCACACGCTTCCAGATACGATGGATGCCAAACGACATTAAATCATTCATTAAATCGTATTTTGCCGCAACAGAATGAAACACTTCAGCCACCATGCCTGCTTTTGCATCCTTTGCTACAGTACGGAAACCAAAATGTGTGGTTTGTTTCGTTTGGTCTACCATGTCATTTGCCCATTTTTTATTCAAAGCGTTATAAAAAGTGTATCAGCCTTTCAGATAAAACCCCATCCTAGTATTAATCATTAGCACAGAATGGTTGGCTGGCCTTATCAACCAGTTCAGGATCTATCGGACGTTTTACCTCAACACCCAAATTACGAAAACTCTCTGCCTGACTTATCAGGTTGCCACGCCCCTCCGTCAGCTTTTTCATTGCCTGTCGGTAATTAAGTTGGGCCTTATCCAAGCTTTGCCCCAAACCTTGCATATCCTCGACAAACAAGCGCATTTTATCGTACATACGAGCGGCCTTATCTGCGATTAAACGCGCATTCTGGCTTTGATACTCATAGCGCCACAAGTTATTAATAGTACGTACAGCAACTAACAATGTTGATGGACTCACTAGCATAATATTGTGTCTAAGTGCTTCATCAAGCAGCTCAGGCGCCCTGTTAAGCGCAACCAGATAAGCGGGTTCAACCGGAATAAACATCAATACATAGTCCAACGATTTCAGCCCTGGCAACTGTTGGTAATCTTTGCGGCTCAAACCACGAATATGACCTTTAATTGAGTCGATATGCTCTTGAAGGGCTAACTCCTGCTGATGCCGATCCCCACTATTGAAATAACGCTCATAAGCGACCAGCGACATTTTGGCATCAATGACCACATCTTTCCCTTGCGGCAAATGAACAATAACATCGGGTTGGAAACGGCGGTTACCCTCTACCTTGATATTTACCTGAGTACAAAACTCATGCCCTTCTCGTAAACCAGAGGCTTCCAGAATACGGGATAACACGACTTCTCCCCAATCTCCCTGAATTTTATTATTACCTTTGAGGGCATTTGTCAGATTGATGGCTTCCTGCGCCATCTGGACATTCAATTGCTGTAAGCTACGGATTTCATGTGCAAGAGTGTGACGTTCACGGGCTTCCTGACCAAAACTCTCCTGAACTTGCCGGTGTAGGCCATTAAGCTGTTCACGAAATGGCGCTAAAAGAGTATTGAGGCTCTGCCGATTTTGTTCATCAGTACGGCGCCCCGTTTGTTCAAAAATACGATTAGCCAAATTCTCAAATTGAGTATTCAAACGTAGTTCACTGTTGATCAGCAACCGCTGTTTCTCTTCAGCCGCGAGACGACTCTCTTCCAGACGTGTCGTCACTTCCCGCAGTTCAGATTCTTGCACGCTATTAACTTCTCTCTGAGTCCGCAATTCCTGGTTCAATTGTTCACACTCAGCCCGCCAATAAGCGGATTGTTCCAGTTTCTCATTGGCAACGGCAAGCTGGCTGTCCAATTGCCGTAATTCCATCTCTTGCTGTTGAATACGTTGATGAACGGAGAACCAAACGAGAATACCACCGCCCAACAGGCCGCCAAGTGTACCTATCAACGTATATAACAACTGGATACCCACCGGTACTTCCTCTATCCCATGCTTTGACCAGATAAACTAAATTGTCACTGTATAGATGTCCAGAATGATTTATACAGATGGTTCAGTCTGCGAAGCCGCTCCCAATTAACTCACCCATTGCACTAACCATTGCAAACCAAACGCGCCTGGGGCTAATACGCCAAAAGACCAGATAAGTGCCGAACAGATGTTAGCTATCTGGAAATAACGCAATGGCATGGCACAAATACCCGCGACTAATGGCACAATTGCCCGGAATGGCCCAAAGAATCGACCAAAGAAAATGCTCCAAATACCCCAACGTTCAAAGAAATGGTGCACTCGTGTCAGTAGTTGTGGTTTACGAGAAATCGGCCAAATTTTACCAACATCACCCTTAAAATAGGCGCCAACAATATAAGATACCCAATCGCCCAAAAAAGCTCCTACTGCGGCTGCCAACCAAATTGGCCAGAAATTAAGACCACTTTCACCTATTAATGCCCCTAATCCAAGCAATATGATTGTTGCAGGTAATAGCAAGGAGAAAAAAGCCAGAGATTCACCAAAAGCGAGTAAGAAAACAATCGGCATGATCCAGGTATCATGAGCTTTAACAAAAGCGATTACCAGATCAACTATTTCATGAAGACTCAAATTCATATTCCTGTATTGATTAATACCACATTCAATTTAGCCATTTCTGTATTAACCAGAATTAAACCAACTTTTTATTCAAGGAAATAACCTTGTAATTTCTTACGAGCAGCACAATCAAGGCCAAGATCTTTTTCCAGCCATATATCTACACTGCCATAATGTTGGTTAATACTGTTTAATGCCGTCATTAAAAACTCTTCTCTCACAGAATAAACATAAGCGAATTTATCAACCACATCATCACTCATGGTTTTCGCATGCTCATTTAATAAATATTCACGGTAAGGAGCCAGAGTAGAGTGAGTCACTAAATAATCTTCCATTACCGTATTCAAATCAGCCCCCAGAGCAAATAATACCAAAGCAGAACCTACACCGGTTCTGTCTTTACCTACCGCGCAATGCTGGACTATCCCACCTTTTTCCGGTTGTTGCAGTAATTTAACTAATGTCTTATAGGCTGAATTTTTCAGAGGCAGTAATTCATAAAGACGAAACATAAATGTCTGCGGATCAAATTGTTCCAACACCTCTGATGTCAATTTTTCCAGATTCGCATTCACTTCATCAGATAATGGATTGGCCGGAGCATGATGATAATTAGCGCCATTCCATACCAAATCGGGCTTATCTGCTATCTCACTAGTATCACGATAATCTATGATTTGAAAGAGATTTTTATTTACCAGGAGAGATTGGTCTTTTTCTGTTAAGCGATCCAGAGAGCCAGAACGGAAAAGCAAACCTGATTTGATTTTTCCACCACTCGCTACTTTTTTACCGCCTAAATCACGAAAATTAATCCCGCCATTGAGGGGAAGCACTGATGGATGCAATAAAGATGTTGTGATCATGATGATGTTTAATCAGTTGTTAGGTATTAAAACATTAACAGATTTCTCTTTAAAATAAGAGTGAGCCGGAATATTCCGGCCCCAGAAGTATGATTTACAACAAACGGCGAGCCGCTTCTACTACAATACCCAACGCGTTACTTTCTGTTTTTTCAAGTAATTCAACATTAGGAATCTCCTGCTGAGTACGGTTAACAATAACGCCAGCGACCATACCCGCACGCAGCCCTTGGCTTGCACACATTGTTAATAACGTTGCCGATTCCATTTCATAATTCATGACCCCCATCGCCTGCCATTCAGCCATTGAACCTTTGAAACGGCTCACAACCCGGCCAGAATAGGTATCGTAACGCTCCTGACCGGGATAAAAAGTATCGGAAGAGGCCGTTACCCCCACATGTACCGTTGCCCCCAAATCTTTTGCTGCTTCGTACAAAGCAGTCGTACATTCAAAATCGGCAACCGCCGGGAATTCCATCGGAGCAAAATGCAAGCTGGCGCCATCCAAACGAACAGCAGCAGTAGTGACCAACACGTCACCAACATTGATATTTTCCTGAATTGCGCCTGTTGTGCCGATACGTAAAAAAGTACGCACACCCAATTGCGCTAATTCTTCAACAGCGATAGAGGTTGATGGACCACCGATACCCGTAGAGCACACAATGACAGCTTTACCATCAATTTCTGCCCGCCATGACGTAAATTCACGTAAGGAAGCAAGATGAACTGGGTTATCCATCAATCTTGCGATTTTTTCCACACGTTTCGGATCACCCGGAACAATAGCTAAAGTTGCGCCTTGCAGGTCGCTTTTGATCAGACCTAAGTGAAATACATCAGACATATCAGACTCCTCAGCAAGAAGAATTTATAATGAAATTAGTTGAAATTTACTGTATTGAGCATTTAGACATCTTTTAGTGATAAATGTCACTTCAAAGTAATATAAAAAAGAAAAACATACATTATTTTGTGATATAAATCACAAAAACCATAAAACGAGCAAAAAACAGGGCGTTTTCTTCCATCCATAAACTAACTTGAATAAGTTCATATTATGGAAAAAACCATCCATTATTTAATTATATTTATATTTCAAACATACCGAGAAAAATATATCACGGATTATCTCATCGCAATATTTTCTCCCTAAGAGTTAATAAGGGCTAATATCCACCCCATCACAAAGAAAAATTTATCGTTTCACAGCCAGGTCATAAAAAAATATTTCCAATAAACTATCAACTTAACCAAATATAAATCACCGTCGTTATTAAAACATTCTCCTAACATTTATAAACCAACAACGCAATAAATTGAACTATTCCTAAAATAACTTTTTCTTATGATGAACATATTAAAAAATTAACTGTATTTTACTTTTATAACTAATAAATAATTTTTCTTGCTTATTTACCAACATATTACAATTATATTTTCAACAAAAATAAAACAATTACCAAATATAAATATCACAGTTATCTTTTTATAGGATGCATATTGTTTAGATATATACCCTATAGATTTCAAGGTGCATCGCGACGGCAAGGGAGCGAATCCCCGGGAGCATAGATAACTATGTGACTGGGGTGAGTGAATGCAGCCAACAAAGAGGCAACTTGAAAGATAACGGGAATATTAGACTCTTTCCTCCATATAAGGGCACTATCTATGACGACCCAAAAAACAGTTTTAATTACCGGTTTCGAACCTTTCGACAAAGAAAAAATTAATCCATCGTGGGAAGCCGCTAAGCAATTACAAGGACGAGAATTATGTGGAGCCCGTGTTGAAGCGCGTCAGCTCCCATGTGTGTTCGACGTCTCTCTGGCTTGCCTGTATGCTGCTATTGATGATGTACAGCCTGATCTGGTCATTGCCGTAGGACAGGCAGGCGGCAGACCAAATATTACCGTGGAACGCGTGGCAATTAATATTAATGATGCTAGCATTCCTGATAATCAAGGCAATCAGCCTATCAATACCCCCATAGTCGCAACAGGCCCTGCCGCCTACTTCGCTACGTTACCGATCAATGCGATAGTCAAAGGTTTGCATGATGCTGGAGTCCCTGCCTCCATTTCACAAACCGCAGGCACCTTCGTCTGTAACCACGTCATGTATGGCTTGTTGCATCATTTAGCATGCACCCATCCTGAGATACGCGGTGGATTCATCCATATTCCTTATCTGCCGGAACAAGCAGTTCGGTATTCAGGTACTCCGAGTATGGCCCTGGAAACAGTTATAACCGCGCTGGAAATTGCTATCGATGAAGCATTAAAAAACAGTGAAGATATCGCCATTAATGGAGGCACAACGCATTAATTTGACATTCTGCTTGCGAGACTGAAAGCTTTTCTCTGAGAAAATGACAGGCACAGAAAATATGATCTACTGATAATATCCATCAACCAGTAAAGATAATCCTCTCTGTGCCTGAACAATATCCATATGTAAATATCAAGTATCTGATACTTTATTAAATTATTTATCAGTATACTATTTACATGGGTTACTTTATAATTTAGACTGTTATTATATTAAAATTTAGCTTATTCCACAAAATCGATCATACCGTATGAGAATATAAATCATCTTTAGTTATGAAATTAGATATATTTTCCAAATCTATCGATAAAATTATCTCACCCAGTATCCCACGATTAATATCAGACTCATCTATTTTTGTTATTTTTATTTCTGAAAGATGACCATTCATCTCTTTAAAATATTTATCCTCATGATTTTGAGTTCTGATTACCCTCCGTTTTGAATATAGATCATATTTATAAACCTCTGTGTTAATTTCTTCTGGAAAATACATTTGACCAACAAAAGCAAAGTGCTCTTTATCAGTTATATCTGTGCTCACCTTTCTGATGGCAATATGAATATGAGTCGCTCTACCCGCATAAAACCCAGGATAAATAGTCGTAAAATTAACTATCCCATTCTTATCAGATGGTTGAGCTCCTCTTAGAAAATTTTTATCATCGGTTCTATTGCTAGAACCTATTCCATCAACATTAGGTTCTATATCAGGACTGATATAACTCCAACCAGAATATTTTCCCCGACTATTACAATGCCAGATATCAACAAATAAACTCTCAACCGGTTTACATGTTTTTTTATCCATAACAGTAATTTTCAATAAAAAAGGTATTCCTAATTCTGAATCGGTAATATCCCTTCTTACAATTTTGTCATTGCGGAAATACGGCCCTGATATCTGCTCTGGCGCAAGCGTACATACGCCTATTCCAATTTGTGGGGATAACTTTGCTTCCGCACGAGCCAAACTCATCGGGGCAAGTGCAGCAGTCGCCGTAATAGCAGCGCTACTTTTTAAAAAATTTCTTCGAGAGCTACTTTTCTTACCTTGCAACTTATTAACATCCATATAATCCTCTCTTTAATTATTAAGTTTCTATTACAATGCTTCCATCTTGTTACTACCAGGGTTATTTTGTTAATAAAATGTATTTTTTCAAATACCAATATGGCATATATAAGTTACTAAAAGTTTGGTAATAGAAAAGATCCGCGCGAAGCCGCATCACTATGCGTTACTGCAAAAGAAAGATTATTTTTTGGAAAATGCCCATCACCAATTAATAGTGACAGGCAAATTATGGGATGAGTTATTTCACTGACTCACGGAGGCGTTTAGCCGCTTGTACCATGTTTGCCAATGACTGGCGAGTTTCCGTCCAACCACGGGTTTTCAGGCCACAATCCGGGTTAACCCACAAGCGTTCAACCGGAATACGATCAGCCGCTTTACGTAACAGGGCTTCAATCCACTCAACACTAGGTACGTTAGGTGAATGAATGTCATAAACACCCGGCCCGATCTCATTCGGATAAGAGAAGTTTTCGAATGAATCCAACAGCTCCATATCCGAACGGGAAGTTTCAATGGTAATCACGTCCGCATCTAACGCTGCGATGGAAGGCATGATGTCATTGAACTCGCAATAACACATATGAGTGTGAATCTGTGTGTCATCTTTAGCAATTGCAGCATTCAATTTAAATGCTTCTACCGCCCAATCAAGATAGGACTGCCACTCTTCCCGGCGCAATGGTAAACCTTCCCGCAATGCTGGCTCATCAATCTGGATGATACCAATGCCCGCTTCTTGCAAATCGTCCACTTCATCACGCAGCGCCAACGCAATCTGCTTAGCAATCGTCTCACGGCTGACATCTTCCCTTGGGAATGACCAACAGAGAATTGTCACCGGCCCAGTTAACATCCCTTTGACAGGTTTTTCCGTCAGCGATTGAGCATATTTAGCCCATTCTACAGTGATCGCTTCTGGACGGCTGACGTCACCAATAATCACTGGCGGCTTAACGCAGCGGGAACCATAGCTCTGAACCCAACCATTCTGCGTAAAGACAAAACCGTCGAGGTGTTCACCGAAGTATTCCACCATGTCGTTACGTTCAGCTTCGCCATGAACCAATACATCTAATCCCAAACGTTCTTGTTCGTTAATTGCCTGCTTAATATGTTGACAGATATTGGTACGATAGCTGGCGCCATCTACCCGACCTTTTTTGAAATCCAAACGCAAGCCGCGGATTTCCGTCGTTTGCGGGAATGATCCAATTGTTGTTGTCGGCCACAATGGCAAGTTATAGCGCTGACGCTGTATTTCCGCACGCTGTGGGTATGGCAGATTACGCTCACTGTCCTGTGGATTGATTGCTGCAAGGCGCTCAGTAACCGCCTGATTATTCACCCGTTTAGATTCACGACGGGCGCGAATTGGCGCACTGTAAACATCCAATTCCGCTTGTTTACCACTTTCCGGCTGATTCAATGCCGCAGCCAGCAAGGCTAACTCCTCACATTTCTGCAATGCGAACGCAAACCAGCTTTTCACCTCTGCATCAAGCGCAGTCTCATCACTCAGATCGATAGGACTATGCAGAAGAGAACAGGAAGAACCGATCCACAGTGTACGACTACCTACCAATGGCTTAATCGACTGATATTTGGCAGTTAAATCCGCACGCCATACGTTACGACCATTAATCACACCAAGGGAAAGCACCCACTCTTTTGGCAGTGACTCATTCAGTTGCGCGATATCATCCTGACCAGCAACCAGATCCACATGCAGCCCTTGTACCGACAAGGATTTGATCGTTTCGAGATTGTGACCAACGCTATCGAAATAGGTAGTCAACAATAATTTAACCTGCCCTTGAAGTGCCTGATAAGCAACCGGATAAGCGGCTAACCACTCTGCTGGCAGTTCCAGTACCAGCGCAGGCTCATCAATCTGAACCCATTCGATACCACGTCTAGCTAACTCAGCTAATACTTGCTGATAAACAGGAAGAATATCTTTCAATAAAGAGAGACGATCAAATGCCTGACCTTTCACTTTACCCAGCCACAGGTAAGTCACCGGCCCCAGTAAAACGGGTTTCACTTGATGACCCAGAGCCAACGCTTCATCCACTTCTTCTAGTAGCTGAGTCCAACTCAGTTTAAATTCCTGCCCTTGCTGAAATTCTGGCACGATATAATGGTAGTTAGTATTAAACCATTTAGTCATTTCCGCGGCGGCAGCAGGTTCACCCGTCGGCGCACGACCGCGAGCAATACGGAATAGTGTATCTAGATCAATCGTGCCATCTGGATTCTGGTGACGTGGAGGCACATTACCGAGTAGTAAACTGGTGGTTAGCACATGATCATACCAAGCGAAATCGCCAACCGGCACTAAATCAACACCAGCCTGCTTCTGTTGCTCCCAGTGACGGGCACGTAACTCACGGCCAGTTTCCAATAATTCTTGCTGAGAAATTTTCCCTGCCCAATAGTTTTCTTGAGCCTTTTTGAGTTCTCTTTTCAAACCGATACGTGGAAAGCCAAGTGTGTGATTAATAATCGTCATTTCATTATCCCGTCATTTTTAGCCGTCTAGATGTTTACACATCCATAATCAACAGGTAAGGTATAAACCACAAGCGCAATTTATTCATTATCATCCTGAAGGTTTCTCATGATCGAAATAAAACATCTAAAAACATTACAATCATTGAGTCATTGCGGTTCATTAGCGGCAGCAGCCAATCATCTGCATCAAACACAATCCGCTTTGTCTCATCAGTTCAGCGATCTTGAACATCGCCTTGGCTTCCGGTTGTTCATTCGTAAAAGTCAACCGCTTCGCTTCACGCCACAGGGTGAAATCTTATTACGACTAGCAGAACAGGTACTCCCTTTGGTTCAAAATGCACTGAGCGAATGTAAAGAGCCGGGCCAAACAAATCTGCGTATCGCCATTGAATGCCATAGTTGTATTCAGTGGCTGACACCGGCCCTCAAGCATTTCCGAGAAACCTGGCCGCAAGTCAATGTGGATTTCAAATCCGGCGTCACTTTTGATCCACAACCTGCACTACTGCAACGGGAATTGGATGTCGTTTTGACATCAGATATTCTCCCGGAGAGTCATTTGCACTACACACCGCTATTTGATTATGAGGTCAAACTGGTTGTCGCTCCGGATCATCCTCTGGCAAATAAATTACACATCCAGCCAAAAGATTTAATTGATGAAACATTGATGATCTACCCCG
Organism: Photorhabdus aballayi; assembly: GCF_026153155.1. NCBI lineage: Bacteria > Pseudomonadati > Pseudomonadota > Gammaproteobacteria > Enterobacterales > Morganellaceae > Photorhabdus > Photorhabdus aballayi. The sequence goes on from NZ_JAPFCD010000051.1 coordinate 26,952, forward strand.
TTCAGCGTCATCGATTCGATATCTGGCGGCGTTTCTTGCAACCAGCGGGGGTTGCCCCTACGTTGAAAAATGTGGATAACACTCTATTACTGATTCAAATGGTCGCTGCCCGCATGGGAATCGCGGCTCTGCCACATTGGGTTGTTGAAACATTTGAAAGGCAAGAGTTAGTGGTAACTAAGACATTGGGAGAAGGTTTATGGAGCAGGCTGTACGCTGCCGTCCGTGAAGGCGAACAGTATCAGCCTGAAACTGACGCATTTATCCACTCCGCACGCCAGCACGCAATAGATAATCTGCCATTCGTAAAAGGAATTGCAAAATTAAACGTTGATGACCCCAGAACAACGCAGCAACCAAACTCCCACCAATGGTAAATTTTACCAGCCATGCCGCCGGAACCAACATATTATTCATCATTGTCAGGGGGTTCCGGTATCTATGTTTATAAATCTATGTCTATGAATCTATGGTGGAAAAACAAATGCCACAAATCAACCATCAACCATCAACCTGACAGGCGAAATATCCACCAATCAGGCTGAATAACATGGCTGACAAAATTGTCGTGACAACCAACAAATTACAGGATATCAGTGCTCTTTCTGTACCAACAAAGCTTCCAGTAAATCCAAATCATGCAGCAAGGTTTGAAGTGTCTCATTACTGATTTTTCTGGTTGCACGCAGATGATACAGCTCACCGCGCTCTGCCCTTAATGCAGTCAGACGAAAACGACGTTCCAAATCTTCCACTAGCAGATTATGTTCCATCTCATCCTGCCCCACAGTACGGCGACGCAAATAGCCAATTACCCTGGAAGCAACTTCAGTAATAACCTCAGCATCCAATTGCTCTTCGGGACTCGCAGAAAGACGCTCTTCCATCTTATTCATACTGACAATCGCCACTTCCGCCATAGCTGCCCGCGCCATTCGCACCTCACTGATATCGGCCTCTTTATCGCAAGTTTGCATTCCCCGTAACAGAAACGGCAAAGAGAGAACGCCAATTAACAACGAAAACAGGATGACACCCGCGGCAATAAAGATAAGCTGATAACGGGCAGGGAATGGCGAACCATCCGCCAGAAACAGAGGAACAGACAGTGCGCCAGCAAGTGTGATGGCGCCACGAACTCCGGCAAAAGATGCCAGCCATAATTCACGGGTGGTATAAGTCGCAAAATTCAGTGGATTTTTTTTCATAAAGGCTTTGCTGATATTCTTCATCAGCCATAACCAACAGAAACGCAGTAGTAAAAGTGCCCCATAAATCACTGCGACTGCGGCGAACAACATCCAGGTTTCAACGGTTGGATCAAGTTCTGCCTGTATAACGGAAGTTTGCCAGATTCCCGGTAGTTGCAGGCCCAACATGATAAATACCAAGCCGTTAAACACGAACGCCAGCATTGACCAGACACTATCAGCACGCAAACGCATTGCCAACGGTGCATTACGGATGACCCCAGATTTACTGATCGTCATACCCGCAGCAACTGCGGCAAGAATACCGGAAACGCCAATATGTTCTGCAATCAGATAAGAGGCAAACGGCAACAGCAACATGAAAACAATTTGGGTTGCCGGATCGCCACCGCTCCAACGGTTCATTAAACGCAGGGATTTACTGTACAACCAGGTTACTGCAATACCAGATAATAAACCGCCAATAGCAACTTTGAAGAATTCTATGGTCATGCCAGTAACAGAAAACGCCATCGTTCCCATTGCTATCGCTACAGCGAATTTTAAGGCTACCAGGCCGGAAGCATCATTCATTAACGCTTCCCCTTCCATCACATTCATCATGCGCTTAGGCATGCGCCTTTTTCCAACAATGGATGATAAAGCCACCGCATCTGTTGGCGATAACACAGCAGCAAGAGCAAAAGCAGCAATTAGCGGAATGCCTGGCATCAGCCAGTAAATCAGATAACCAATACCGACAACCGTAACCAGCACCAATACCAGCATCAGTATGAAAATTTCCCGCCCGTACTGGAAAAACTCTCTGGTTGGCATTTTCCAGCCATCAACGAATAACAATGGAGGAATTAGCAGAACAAGAAACAGCTCAGGATTAAAAGTAACATGTAAGCCAAAGTGTGGCCAAGCCAGCAACGCTCCCATTGCAATCTGCATTAACGGCAGAGGTATGCGGAACGGAATCACTTTAGTCAGAACACCAGAAACTGAAACCACCAAAATCAAGATCAGAATAGTAAAGAATATTTCCATGTTGCCCTTACAATTTACCTAAGAATCGTTGGTATACAGATTGAAACTCTTTTTCTTCCTGTTAATACAAAAACAGTGAGAATAAATCTTAATATTAAAGTAACTGAATCAATCGAAAAAGGTAGATACACACGGAGCCGTATCCGAAAGAATTGCAAGAATATTGTAAACTAATCAGATAAATAGAGGGGGAAATAATTGAGAATTTAAAAGTAATCGCAAGAAACGGCAAAGTGCGCAGGGGTGAACACCCCTTACGCACTTTTTAATCAATCAAATAGCCCAATCACCAGCATAAAATGCTACTAAAGCGACCGTAATTACCACTGTACCGATATTCAATTGGCGCCATTCACCCGAACAGATACGACCAACAACCAAAGAACTAAAACCCAACATAATACCGGTTACAATATTGCAGGTCAGAACAATAAAGACTGCACAAAGCATACCGGACATCGCCCCGACAAAATCATTGAAATCCAGTTTTCTGACATTACTCAACATCAGTAGACCAACATACATCAGCGCCGGCGCAGTGGCATACGCCGGTACAAGATATGAAAGTGGAGAGAAGAACAAAATTAACAGGAACAGGATACCGACCACCGTTGCGGTTAAACCTGTTTTACCGCCTGCTGCGGTACCCGCGGCTGATTCGATATATACCGCAGCCGGAGAAGCACCGATAGCACCGGCAAAAATACTACTAACAGAATCGGCAGTCAGCGCTTTACTGCCATTAATAATCTGTCCACCTTTATCCAACAGATTCCCTTGCCCTGCTACCGCACGGATAGTACCGGTCGCATCAAACACCGCAGTCATCACCAGCGCCAACACACTGGGTAATACAATTGGCTGCAAAGCTCCCATAACATCCATGCTAAAAATCAGGGACAGGCCGTCATCTCCCAGACTCGGTACCTTAAAAAACCCTTGATATCTCACTGCCGGATCAAAAATCAGTCCAATAATAGAAATCACTACAATCACTAACAGCACACCGCCAGGGACTTTCAACCTTTCCAAGCCAAAAATAACAGCCAGCCCAAGCAAAGTCATCACAACCGGAAAAGAGGTGAACGCCCCCAAAGCAACAGGCAGACCTTCCAACGGGTTCTTAATGACCAGACCAACGCCGTTTGACGCAATCAGCAATAAAAACAGCCCAATACCAATCCCTGCACCATGCGCAATACCCATTGGTATATTGCGTAAAATCCAAGAACGAATACCGGTAACAGAAATCACCGTGAACAAGCACCCCATCAGAAATACCGCACCGAGTACAACCGGAATAGCGATTTGCTGTCCTAAAACCAAACTAAAAGCGGTAAATGCAGTTAACGAAATTGCACAACCAATTGCCATTGGCAAGTTAACCCATAGCCCCATTAACAAAGAACCAAAACCGGCAACCAAACAAGTCGCAATAAAGACCGCAGTATGGGGAAACCCTGCCTGTCCTAACATCCCTGGTACAACGATGACTGAGTAAACCATCGCCAAAAAAGTTGTAAGTCCTGCCAGAATTTCACGGCGTACCGTTGTGCCACGTTCAGTCAACTTAAAATACTGATCCAGTTTGCATTTAACTGGTGCCTGAGTGCCAGACATGTCGTTCCCCTGCATTATGTTCATGGTACTTCTTCCACTTTCTAATCAAACGAAAACGATTACTTCGCTTAATAACACAACAACATTGCACCAATCGGTTCAACAAATCACAAAAGCAATCGTTTGGCTTTCAGAATAGAAAACAGTGGGAGAATTTGAGGCGAAAGATTATCCAGTAATCATAGTGTCGAAATCAATAGCTAACCGTATTATTTAGCCAAGCATCAGAAGAATAACTTCTGGAGATTAAACCTTCACAGCACTAAAGCTCAATGTTCTGTGAATAATGATTCACTAAACGATCATTAATCTCGATGATTCAATCTTAGGATTCAGTTTGCTAGCCATTTGAAAAGAAAAGATTTACTCAGCGCTGGAGCGCTGGCTGCTCTGTTTACAGCCAGCTTTTACGCCTATACAACTGCCGACTGAACACTTCATCCATTATCAGTCTGTGGATTAAGCTGCTCCATTGTCGAAATCAGAAACAGCGCCGCAATGATAATAAGCAGAACAGGTAAACCTGATGGCGTCACTGAACTCGCCATACCTGCAAGCAGTGGCCCAAACAAACTCCCAATACCCCACAACATAGCCGCCGCCGCATTAGCCACTATCAGATCACTCCCTGAAAAATACTGACCAATTTGTACCAATGCAATGGTGTAGATAGCCCCCGCGGTTGCCCCTAAAACAATCAACAGAGGCCAGATAAGATATTGATGTGCCATAGCAAGTGGCAATAGCGCACTTGCTCCAAGCGTTACTACACCACAAGTCTGGTACAAGCGCATACGATTCATATGATCCGCCAGCCAACCAAACGGGAGTTGCATCAATGCATCACCACCAAGAACAACACTTATCATCAGTGCAGCTACCGCTTCGGTATACCCACAACTCATCCCGTAGATAGGTAACATAGAAAGAATGGTGCCGTCGAAAAAAGAAAAGAACAGCACGCCGCCACAGATCGCCGGAGCAACCTTCACAAATTGAACAATAGAAAAGTTGGGCTTCTCATTATGTTTCGGCAACTTATCGCCTTTCTTCTGATCTACCATGACAAAAAGCACCAATGAAAAGATATGGATCAGAGTACAAATCAGTATCGGCGTTTTATCTGCAACACCATAAAAAGCAATGATAGAAGGGCCAAGCAACTGACTGATAGTAAAAACCGTCGTATAAACAGCCAGTACCCTGCCTCGTTTATTCTCTTCAGAGAGCTCATTAATCCAGGTTTCACCCAAGCAGATCATTAACCCATTAGCAGCACCAGTAATTAGCCGCAGAGGAAAAAGCAACTCCATCGGCAACGAACCCAAAAGAGGGAGCAAACTGACAGCAGAAACCCCTGTTGCAACCATCATGACGCGTTTCTTACCTACCAAAGCTACAATTTTCTGGACTACCGGAGCACTCAAAAGAACCCCTAATGCTGGAGCCGCAGAAATTAAACCAATATATAGCTCATCAACACCTTGGCTATTCAAGCGTAACGCTATCATTGGGATAGTCAAACCAATGACAATGCCAATAACAGCGACACTCGTGGTAATAGTAAAAATGGCAAAAAAACTATTATTCCTATAATAACGACCGTTCATTTTATTTATGCCTATCCAGCAAAAATAGAAAGAATAAATATGAAATGAACCGAAAACAACAAATTAATGATATTATATTGAATATATTAATTTTGATTAGTTACTATTTTAAATAGCAAATATATAACGATATATCAGCATTAACCCGGAAGCCAGCACAATAACATTGATAAACTTCAAGAATGTTTCTCTGGAGATTTTCAGTGTCACCTGGCGGCCAAAATAGATCCCCAACAACATGGCTGGAATAAATACCAGTATCAATAACAAAAATGAGGTGTCCAGATAAATACCCATGACAACAAAAATAATCACTCTCGTCAGAGTACTGAAACCAATTAAAGTCGTCTGAGTGATCCTGAAAATTTCCTTATCTGATATCCGTCCGGTTAGATAAATTGCATAAAGAAACCCTCCACTACCAAATAACGCACTGAAAATACCTCCACTCAGCCCAAACGGAATGGCGGCCTTAACAGGGAATTGGCGATAGGTTTTACTGAAAAATAACGAATAAATTGAATAGAAAACAACAAATAACCCCAACACCAGAACTAAAACATCAGGTCGAGTTATCAACAAAATGGCGGCACCAATCAAGCTACCGATAATCATTAACGGAATAATTAACTTGATCTCACTAAACTCTGATTTTTTACCCTCTCTGGTAATATTAATCACTGCGGCGGTCAAATCTATCAACGCGAGCATAGGAACAATTTTCGCTACAGGAATATAAAACGCCAGAATTGGACTGGCAATAAGTGCAGAACCAAACCCGGCCATACCAAAAACTAGATAAGCAAAAAAAACGACAAAAATGCAAATAATCAGATCAGGCCATGCCAGTACATGTAACATTTTTATTTCCCTGAAAATAGTTTTCAAACTAAAGTGATCATTTTCCCAATACTAATAGTTTTTACTATCGTTTGTCAGGCCAATCTGCGAAAAATGGGACACACTAATTAAAGATGTACTTAATATATACATGATACTTATATGTCCATAATGAAAAAATAACAAATTGAAATTATAATCAATTATAAATATTCCCTAGCAATAAATAATTTACCGTATATTAGGAACATATATAAGGGTATTGGAAAGATAAGAGATATCACCAACAAACCAGAAGATGCTCTTAAGAAAATGGTATTTTACTGCTTCAGATTAATATTTTCATTAATACCACTCATATAACGATGGTGAAAAGTTTAACGGATTAACCAGCCAGGACTATAATGGTTGAACGGGTATTTAAGCGTTAACAGATCGATAAAATAACTTTTTAAAACAACAACATGAACTGATTTTAGTATGTTAAAAACATAAAAATGGGAACGATTTAAATTAACTCATAGCAAAAAAATGCTATTTAACGGGTTAAAGCAAGGTACAGAAAGTTTAAACTGGCGTATTTAAGGCATCACAGTGTTGTATAAAAAATGCAATATAATAACGCTGCAAGTAATCCAATTTGTATTCTGTTAAATCATTTATCTGGGGATTTTATTATGCCGATTTTTTATCATCGATTATTTAACTGATTTATGAAAAAATTTATTCTCCGATTGAAAACGTTATTAAAACGCTCCATTTTTAAAAATAGATTAACGGATTAACGGATTAACGGATTAACGGATTAACGGATTAATATTTTAATTTATCTTTTTACCTGAAAACATACTCAAACTGATTTTTATTTCTCCTTTTTCGCTAATATTTTTATAACTAACAGGTTTTAAATCATTATTAAAATACATTTTTTCAACCATTGATTTTAATCAGTATAAAGTTTTAACAGTTTTTTACCACTTTTGACATATGCTTTTTATATTAAGATTAATCATCATGGAATATCGTACTTTACATTTACAAATGTAAATTACACCTTTTTTATCTTTACTGACACTATTTTATCGGTAATTTAAGGCTGTTTTTATAGATCCATAACCATTTATTTTTCTAGATAAATTAACCAATAAATAGCTTGATAATATAAAGATTCCCATTTGTATCTTTTCGGATAATCACCTCTTTTTCAAAGTTTAAATCCTGCTAAATTAACCGTTTTATCTTTTTTTATCACATCATTTTTTGCGGCTTTTTTCATAGAATGACAGCGAGAAAATACTTTAATATTATCCGGTTCGGATAATATTATTTTACGTGCTAGTTTCTTTTTAACTCTTTGTTAATAGATTTAGATTAAATGCCATCAACCATTACCACAAGTGTAAATTTATTTATAAAAATTAAACCATTAAATAAAAAATCACTATACCCAATAGATTTCGAGTTGCAGCGAGGCGGCAAGTGAACGAATCCCCAGGAGCATAGATAACGATGTGACTGGGGTGAGTGAAAGCAGCCAACAAAGCAGCAGCTTGAAAGATGAAGGGTATATATGTACGTTTTTAAATAGGCATAGCTGGTTAGTTAAATATAAAATAACCGAAGAATAACATTGTCGATAAATGCATTAAACATGGTAGTAAATAGGCCGTTTTTAGTCACTATATGCCTTTTAAAAACTGGCATTAATGGAATACCTGTTTTTATAACTCTTGGCTGATTAATCACCGATAAAAATGAACGTGTTATCACTCCCAAACTAATATGCAGGTAAAAATAAATGGTGAACCACGTTAATAAAGATGATAAACCTATAAATTAATTTCCATTTCGACGGTTTTCTTTTCTTGTTTTTAATTAAAATTTCGTTTAATAAATGATTTTTATTGAGTAGCTTATGTAAATATAATAGTTTTTTCCATCTCCCCACTTTCATTTAAACCTTCCAATTTCATTAAATTAGTCCTTGGTTTTTTCTGTATTTGATTTTTTTAGGTTTAAAACCAGAGAGGGCAGCAGGTATGCTCATGGTATTAAAATCAACAC
>NZ_JAPFCD010000052.1:0-35018 GCF_026153155.1 Photorhabdus aballayi
TCTGGCAGCGACGTCAACAACCTCTTCATCACTTTGAGAACAAAAAAATTCACCACGGGTAAAACAGACGTTGCCCTGTTTTTTCAGTAACCAGATAAATGCCGCTTCACCGGCGGGTAAGTCTGATTCAGCCTCGCTGTCTACGCACTGACAACCTGCGCACAAAATAGTCGCCTGTTTGTCCTTTGTCGTGTTGAGCAGATCAACCATTTCATCCAGAGTATCAAGACCGAGCCAGGGTTGCGGCTGTTCAGGCAACTCCACATCAGGAAATCGCTCAGCCATATGAACGCTAAATCCTTGCCAAGCGGTAGCAGAGCCTAACCAATAACAGCGTAATGGCGTACAACACAACGGCGGCTGAGCCTTCCCCTGTTTATGCCACTGTTCCACTGCCATGCCCGCCAGTTGTATTTCCCGCTGTTCAATACCAGCGGCAAAAGAATGTAACAGACGCACTGACTGACCACTTTCCTCCTCGATAGGTTCCGCATGGCAATGAGGCTGATTGACCACTTTATTCCATACATCGGGCGTGCTTCCTAGCGGCCCAACTAAGACATAGTCCACCAACGCAATCTGCTGACGATGTTTGCGCCACCATTGTTGCTGAACCCGCTCAACCTGTTGCTGATAAGTCCAGGCGTTATGCCGGGCAAAACGGTAAAACAGCACGCGGAATAACAGACATAACAGCCATAACGCCGCCAACCCGGGGATCAAAGCGTACAAAGATGAAGTGTCACCGACTTCTGGCCTTATCAGCGCAACAATGTTACTGGTCAATAAGACCAATCCGGCGCCAACGCCCAACCAACGTTTAAAGCAGGGAGGCGAAGCCTGACAATAAGGCGGAAAAAGTGGAATGGCTTTCATGACACCACCTGATAATCGGGAAAAGAGCTGACTAACGTACAACCACATTCACAACGATGACCGTGCAACGCCACTGGCTGACCGTCTATCAGGCAGGCCGAACTCCCTTGAGCAATGGCGGTCATGCCATGACGGTTACACTGAACAGGATCGCCCTTGCAAGCGATGGGTTGGCCGAAACAAAGATAGCGACCCGACAATACCGTGCCGCCATATTCGCGCAGGCTGTCACCCTGACGGATCACGTTTTTCATTTCTCAGGCTCCTCTAACGGGGTCGGTTCCAGCGTCTTTCCCGCCCAACGCGCTTTAAGATTATCTTGGGTCATTTGCAACCGCCGCTGTTTGAGGAATTCTCTCTGCTGATGAGTCACTTCGCCCACATTATGGGTGAACGCTTTTCTATACTCCGGTCCTGCTAACAGGGTGATCAGCTCGCCGGAAGTTAAATATTGCGCGGTCACTTCCCGCTCAGCAGCAATGCTCTTGGACACTTTATCGACAGCCTCCACCACCGTGTTGGCGACTTTTTTCTGTTTAAAGAAAAACAGTACACCGCCTTCCGTTGGCGATACGAACCCTACCACAGTGCCAGCCACCGACAGGAGTGACAGCGGTCTGCTACAAATTGTACCGAAGTAAATGACTCGGTAGCGGAAATAGCCCCCCAACGGTTCACGTGAACCGAGCGTCGAGTACATAAACCAGGCACGGGAATCGTGAACCTGATTGTCATACAAGGCGACCAACAATGACTCGGGTGATTCCTGTTGTCCGGGTTTTGCCGTCGGAACAGGCCGAAAAAGCTGTTTGACCAACCTCTCTCCCGCCCCTTTCATTTGCAGATACTCCAGAAGGTCATTATGATCATCCAACATGTAAATTGCGTAACGTGGCACGGTATCGACGGCAAACTGCCACCCATTGTGTTGTTCCCGCCGGTCGCCGTGGTAGTCACTATTAAATTCCGCTGCCGCTTCCCGCAACTGGTTCTGGGCGGTTTCCGGATCAAAATCCGGCACGCCCTGCATTAACAACGGCGGCGTTTTTCCTCCATCGCGAAAAAATTCATTCCACTGCGCTTTCCGTTTAGCCTCTACCTGCTGTTGTGCTGCCTTGTGTGCCTGTTCGCTCTGTTCATAATGCGCCTTTTTCGCATCACGATTAGGAGCGTCATGAAAAAATGGCGCACCGAGCAGCGTGCCGTTGGCGTAGCGATTGATACGCCAGGCCGTCAGCCAGTTCATCTGGTTTTCCATCGCCTGTTCCAACGCTACAGAGGCCCGCACCGGTTCAAAGCGGGCCGCTTCTTCATCAGACAAAGGCTGTTTGGGCATCTCCAAACCCAAAGTGACCTGGCGCCAGGCGTTGAAGCGGTTGACTAATCGTGAAGAAATTTCAAATTCTTGCTGAACATCAACGTGCATCGCCCGCCACATTTGATCTTGTAAATCATCGGGTAATACCTCCTGCGGAACCTTAAAAGGTGCCCCAACCTGAAAGGCTGCTGCATACATTTCATGCAGTGAAATCTGAGACAATAGCAATCTATCTGTTTTATCTATTGCCTTACCCTGCTCTCCCGGCGGATAACCACCGCCCAAATCAGAGTGCACGCCGGGATAAATCACTTCCGTGCTACCTGTTGGATAGGTGCCGTCCGACCGGCGAATGGAATCCATCGGGAAACACAACCGCTGCTCATGGGTCGAGACCAAGTGCACACAACGTTTCACCAGACCACCGTAAGTCGCCTCCGATGGCAGCTCCTGAGTGCCGTCTGCCCAGGCCATATGACCTTCAACAACGGGGATCATATGAGGCACCCCGACCGACGCCACCGTGTCAAACAATCCGAGAAATTCTACGCTGATGGGTAAATTGCTATCCGGGTCTGTATCGTGTTTATGTTGCAGACACTGGGCCGGTTTCTGGCCTGCTTCTCTCGACGGCGGAAACAGTTCGGTCAGCCAGTTAACAAAAGTCCGTGCCTCCGCAGCCCCACGGGAAAAACCATACACATACAATTTCATGCCCAACAACTTACACTTACCCCGCCCCGGCTGACTGCGGGCTATCCTGAGTTCATGTTTTAAGCTCGCAAACTGCTTATAAAACTCCTCATAGCGGTTATTGCTGCCTCCCAATTCCAGCATATTCCATGTGGTTGCCATCGCTTTCAGGGATTTTAGGGTTTCTTCGTTTGTCATCTGTTTTTGGGTCAGGTTAAAACGGAGAACATCAATCAACCGCAACAATGCCCAATTGATTCGGTCTTCTCCCCCGCTAGCTGTCGCCAGCCCCAACTTGCTGTAATCCAGCTCATTAATTTCTGGGAAAGGAGTTCCCACGCCGGGAATATAATACTTAAAGTACTTGCCACCGGTGCTCTCAACATTATCCAGTAACGGCTTACCTGATGCCCCACCGGCATAACCCGCCCCAATCGTCGCTTGAAAAAGGCGGACAATATTAGTCGGATGGTTAGGAACGGCCTGATAAAGGTCGTTATATAAATTGTTGCCGGTTCCATCAAAAAACAGGCTGACATGCAACGTATTACAACAGGGACGGATCACCCGGCGATTGGCGGCCAGACAAAGTTCCTGATAGTAAGCTTTTTCCTGACTGCTCTGTTGATCACAGTTTTCCCTGACCAGATAATTCTTGGCAGGTAACCGCCCCTGAGCTGGAAAAGGGGCTGGCAGCCAGACAAGATCATGATGCTTTATTTCGGACATACTTTTGGCTCCTTCATTTTCAACGGTTCTTTAATCGGGTAGTTCGGGCTACCGTAGGCGTAACACGAGGTCGTAACTTTTATCTGATCACAGGGTAAGAAGTGCACCGTAATACCACAGGTATCACCACCATTCTGATAATAAGGAACTGGGACTACCTGGCTATGCTGGCGTTTCTGTGCATTAATCTTGTCTCTCCACGCCAAATACTTCTCATCATTTTCATACCCGGGAAAATCATTGGAAAAAGCGACACCGGTCTCCCAATCCACCTTAACCGTCATCCCCGGTCGCCACTTATCTGGAGCACGATAGCAGCAACCACCACCACCGCCCTGATACGGGCCGATACTGTCGATACCCGGTTGATCATCCACACTGAACCGGTTTATCGCCCATTTGGTATGGTTAATGGCGATAATTACCCCCGCCTGTGCCGGAAACTGGCTACAGGCGACCAGTAGCAGGCATAAAACCGCCAGCCTCAATTGTTGTTTTTTCATCTTCAACTCCTTCACATTAGTGACAATCTGGATTTGAAGTGCCTGTATGCATTACTTCGGACATACTTTCGGCTCCTTCATTTTCAACGGTTCTTTAATCGGGTAGTTCGGGCTACCATAGGCGTAACACGAGGTAGTAACTTTGACCTGATCACAGGGTAGGAAGTGCACCGTAATACCGCAGGTATCACCGCCATTCTGATAATAGGGAACTGGCACTACCTGGCTATGCTGGCGCGTATAAGCATCCATTTTTTTCTTCCATGCCATAAATTTTTCTCTATCCGCAAATCCAGGAAAACCATCCATATCTCCTGCACCAGTCTCCCAATCCACCTTAACCGTCATCCCCGGTCGCCACTTATCTGGAACTCGATAGCAGCAACCGCCACCACCACCCTGATACGGGCCGATAATATCAATACCCGGTTGATCATCCACACTGAACCGGTTTATCGCCCATTTGGTATGGTTAATGGCGATAATTACCCCCGCCTGTGCCGGAAACTGGCTACAGGCCACCAGTAGCAAGCATAAAACTGCCAGCCTCAGTTGTTGTTTTTTCATCTTCTATTCCTTCACATTAGTGACAATCTGGACCTGAGGTGCCGGTATGCATTACTTCGGACATACTTTTGGCTCCTTCATTTTCAACGGTTCTTTAATCGGGTAGTTCGGACTACCGTAGGTGTTACACGAAGTGGTCACTTTGACCTGATCACAGGGTAAGAAGTGCACTGTAATGCCGCAGGTACGCTGCCCGGTATAATCGGGTACTGGCACTACCTGGCTATGCTGGCGTTTCTGGGCTCTGATTTTTCTATCCCATGCCAGGTATTTCTCCCTATTTTCATAGCCGGGAAAATCATCGGAAAAAGCGACACCAGTCTCCCAATCCACCTTAACCGTCATCCCCGGTCGCCACTTATCTGGAGCACGATAGCAGCAACCACCACCACCGCCCTGATACGGGCCGATACTGTCGATACCCGGTTGATCATCCACACTGAACCGGTTTATCGCCCATTTGGTATGGTTAATTGCTTCAATGGTTCCTGCCTGTACCGGAAACTGGCTACAGGCGACCAGTAGCAGGCATAAAACCGCCAGCCTCAATTGTTGTTTTTTCATCTTCTATTCCTTCACATTAGTGATAATCTGGACCTGAGGTGCCGGTATGCATTACTTCGGACATACTTTTGGCTCCTTCATTTTCAACGGTTCTTTAATCGGGTAGTTCGGACTACCGTAGGCATAACACGAGGTCGTAACTTTTATCTGATCACAGGGCAGAAAGTGCACCGTAATACCGCAGGTATCACCGCCATTCTGATAATAAGGAACTGGCACTACCTGGCTATGCTGGCGTTTCTGGGCTCTGATTTTTCTATCCCATGCCAGGTATTTCTCCCTATTTTCATAGCCGGGAAAATCATCGGAAAAAGCGACACCGGTCTCCCAATCCACCTTAACCGTCATCCCCGGTCGCCACTTATCTGGAGCACGATAGCAGCAACCGCCACCACCGCCCTGATACGGGCCGATACTGTCGATACCCGGTTGATCATCCACACTGAACCGGTTTATCGCCCATTTGGTATGGTTAATGGCGATAATGACGCCTGCCTGTGCCGGAAACTGGCTACAGGCGACCAGTAGCAGGCATAAAACTGCCAGCCTCAATGGTTGTTTTTTCATCTCCTTCTACTCCTTCACAATTGGCGATAATTTGGATTTGAGATGTTTAAGTACGAATGACTCTCTGTCGTGATCCAGTAAAATATCTTTATCAGATGCCTCTACCATCAGGGCATAACAACTGTTGAATAGTTGTTCGCGGGAAAATTCTGAATATTCAACCTGACTACTCAGTCGCAACATCAGTATGTGAGCATCAGAAACGCACAAGAGATGTTCTAGCTGCTCATCTGTAAGATCGATTTTTTGAAAGGTTTCATTAACCGGCCCTGCATGGTCTTCACGCCAGATAACATGCGGAGCCCCATCACGATCAAGCCAGCTCCAGAACAACGCGGGCCTGAGAAATTGCTGTTGCTGTTCCTTGTCCAATACATGGGAAAACAGCACAGGAAAAATACGCGGATCATAAAAACGTAAGATCCCCCCTTTTCCGGCGTAAGCTGCATCCACGCACTGAATTAAATACTGGGACAAACGATCAAACGGCCATGAAGAACATAAAACCAGCAACATAGGCTTTCCACCTAAGCGCATCATGATTTCATTCATCCATTGCCGTTGAACAGGCTGTGTTAAATCAATCCGAATTAAGATCGGGGCCTTATCTGTCACAATCTCCTCTGGCAATCCCTGAAATAGCGAGCACCAATCCATCTCAGATGAAAAACTTTTTAATGCCGGGATCAGGGGGAACTTACCCCCTGATTGATCCACAATCATATTGATACAACTTATTCCGGTTTCCGTTACAGACGATGCCAGTGATGCAATCCAGTCAGCTATTTGATGGTGATTCATTGGTTAACTCCTCAAAAAAAATCCTTGCGACAATTCCTGCGCTTTTTCCAAACACGTTTTACACACAGATTCAGGCAGGTCAGGCAAAGGAAAGTCCTGTTTCGCCGGTGACGCCATTTTGTGCTGCCCTTTCAGACTTAACAGGCCCGGCCCGTGAACTTCAATTTCTCCTGCCGGAGAAAGACGGATATACGCGCCGCCACACGCCAATGTCAGGCCATTTTTCGCCGTAATCTGGACATGACCCTGCGTTGAATTGACGGTGACATCATTTAATGAGGTGATACCTAAACTATCGCCATGCGATTCAATGGTGAGCGGCCCTTTTCCCGATACCAGACGCATTCCTTCGTTTTGTGCTAACAGGGAGATAGCTTGTGTCGAATTCATCCCAATCCGGTTTGCACTGGCGATATGCACGTCACCCGCACTTTGGGCATAGAGCGCCTGACCACTTTGCACCATCACGGTTTGCGGGCTGACAATCCCTACTCCTTCCGGCGCACTGAGCAGCATGGCCGCCATTTTCAGTTGATCCACACCCTGCAAATAGGTTTTCAGGCTTTCAGTATCCGGCTGATGATTCACGTGAGTTTTGGTTATCGTTCCCCACTCCATCACCTGATTCACCGCGCCTTTGACCAGACTGATTGCCGGCGCCATCTCTAACACCTCGCCGCCCGCACGGGCCTGTTTATCCGCGCTGATAAACAACCCTTTGCCGGCCCGAATCGCGCCCCAGTCGTCGGTTCGCAACTCAAAACCTTCCCCCCGTTTATCCGGGTGTGGGCGCTGGCTATCGACCAGATGACCGAGATTTAACTGGCTTTTACCGCCGTATTCGGTACTCAGTTTGATATGTTCCCGGCCACGTTCGTCATCCATCCGCAGTTTGTTATTCGCCGGGGTGCGCAAAACGTTGCGTTTGTAGTTGTAAAGATTGACGTGATCCGGGTGCATTGAATCGTGCAAGGCATGGGCGATATAAGGCCGGTCCGGGTCGCCCCCTTCAAAGGCAATCGCCACTTCGGTGCCTTCCAGCAACGGCCAGTGAAAGCCATATTTTTCCCCCGCATACGGGCGGGCCAAACGCACCCACAGGCTTTCGCCCCCTTGCGGCCATTTCTCCCGATCAAAGTCAAATGACACCCGATACAAGCCGTTTTCGTCGATATCGCCGTAGGTATCATTCACTTTCGTGCTGCTCACACGCGCGGGTATCGTGCCGGCCATCACCGGTTTCGGTACCCGTTCCGGGCGAAAGCACACGGTTTCGGAATAGGGAATGGCAGTGAACGCCATCTCAAAACTGCTGTCCCGGCGGGCGCTGTTGGTGATCTGGGTGATTATCGCCCCTTTGCGAAACGCTTCCGGGGCGTCCCCCTTCACTTTCAACTCCTGCCCCGGCGCCAGCGTGGCGGAGGTGGTCATCCCCCGTAAACGAATGCGTTGATTCAGGTAGCGCTCGTGATGCAGCCGGGCATAAAACACCCCGCTTTCCGTCTCCGGTTGATAGGCGTAGCGGTCGCCGGGTATCCGGTAGTCATCGCGGTAATGGTACGCTTCGCCATAAGTCGTTCGGTCGTCCCGCGCCACATCCGCCCCAGTGTTCAGGCCGGGATACGGCCGGGCATCATGGTAGTCGTAATTCCGGGTGGTAATTTTTCCTTCCACCACCTGATACGCGGTCTCCATGCCCCAAACTACGGCGTCCTCCTCGCCGTGCATACCTGACGGATTGCGAGCAGGCAAGTAGACGTTGAACTGGTAGTCACGCTGGTCGTCGTAAAACTCCACCACGTCGATCTTTAACCGGTCATCCGCGGTGACTTTGTACCAAATGCCTACTTCCGCCAGCAGGCGTTGTATAAAGCGCAGGTCATCTTCGCCATACTGCATCACCTGTTCCCGCCTCGGGTAGTTGTAGGCCAGACTGAACAGGAAGTCCTGCCCGCGAAAACCATGCCGTTCCCGCAAGATTTTCTCCACAATCTCCGGCACCGACAGTTTTTGATAAATAGCGTATTGATGGCTTCTCGCCAGCAGCGACAGCCGTGGCTCCAGCGTCACTTCATAACGGCTTTCGTCCCGCGAGGTGGAAAGCAGTTTGAAGCCGCTGATCACCCCGTAAACTGAGCGCAGCGGCGCCGAAGGTACAATCGGCATCCACCGTATTCCCGGATTGATTTCAGGCGACGTCAGGGTAAATGAAGCGTTCTGCATCAGCATCTGGGCCGGTTCAATCCCTTTCTCCGCACTGGTGAATTCAATGGCATAGCGAAACGGCTGGCTTAAGGCTTCCTGCCCGGTAAAGGTCAGCACATCCAGCGGCGCTTTATTGCCCCACACTTTTAGTCTGTAGCGGCTGTGATCAAAGATGATCATCGGTGTTGGATTCGTCATATTTTTTTCCGATTATTCCTCAGTCGTGCGGGTACGCTACCGCCCATAGCCGTATACCGAGGCCCATAAGGTTATGATTTATCTAGATTCGTATTTTTTTACAGCGGGGCCTCCCGCCCCCGCTATCACGCAAAAAATGAAAAAGCAGCAGACGGATTAAACCGTCTGCCACACTCGTTACGCCGTCGTGCGCTCATTCCACGCATCAGCGTGAATGATGTTGCCGTCTTTGTAGGTCCAGGTGATTTTTTCGTAGCGCAACTCAATGTGTTCCAGATGGTTGTGCTTCTCTTTGGCAGGGTCTTTGATGTCATACATCAGCGGCGCCACTCTCACCACTTTCACGTTGTCCAGTTGGGTGATGAAGTATTCTTTCTCCTGACCTGCGTCATCAATGCTGTACCATTTGATTTCAGCGGATTTCAGTGTCTGGCCGGTGGTGACCGCTTTGTATAGATAGGGACTTGATGCATCCACCTCTTTGGTGAATACCAGCGGAGCATGTACACGGGTCCCCGTCAGTTTGCCGGTATTGTTGTCCGTCGGGATATGCAACATATGTTCCAACGCCACAATTTCGATACTCCCTTTCCGGCCCTGCACATCGACAGAACCCTTGATGTCAGCGCCGCCGTCATCTTTCAGCCATAAATAAGCGGGAATCGCCATAATGATTACTCCTAGTTGTTACTTGAGTGATGTCGCCTGTAACGGCGACGTTGTTGATAAGGTGTCCGGTACCTTCTGCGGTCGCGCACAGGCGGCTGCACGCGGTATCAGACGAATTTCAACCCTGCGATTGGCTGCTCGCCCCGCGGCGGTTGTGTTAGTCGCGATCGGACTCGTTGCTCCCTTGCCTTGTACAGTGAAGCAAGCCAGCGGTATGTCGCTGGTTTGTAATATCCAATCGCGGACTGCTTCGGCGCGTGCCAGTGACAGCGCCTGATTTTTCGTGGCATCGCCGGTGGAATCTGTGTGGCCGGTGATGAGGATCATCCAGCCCGGTTTGGCGCGGACGTTCATTAGCGCGTTGACTAATACTTTGGTTGAATCCGCTTTCAGTTTCGCCTGCCCCACATCAAACAGCGCCAGACTGTTAAGGCTGATCGTCTGTGGTTCCACTGGCGTTACCGGCGTTTTCTCCCTCTGTTTAGCATGGTGATCGGCAAGGGCCGCGTGCAATGGCGGACGTAATCGTGCTCCTTGATATAGCCCCAATCCCAGACGCCACGGCTCGCCGTCCCGGTAATACTGCTCAAGCCGATCAGCGTCGCTTCTCAGTACTGCCTCCGCCTGTGCCTTGCGGCTGTCATCCGTCACGGCAATGGACTGGTAATGCAACAGATCGCTCTCCACCTGACGCAATAACTGTCGGTTATGCCAAGCCGAGCAACCTAGCGCTGTTATGCCCGCCAGCAGAAACAGCCCCAGAGCTATCCCCACGGCCCGTTGAACCGGTGTTTGTACCGCACCTGCGGGCAGCAGGCGCAATACACTGTCCGGAAATGGCAATGTCACGGCAGCATCACCGGTAGCCGATGTGCCTATCGGATCGCCCGCCCTGTTCAGCGCCGTTTTAGCTTGTAACCACTGTTGCCAGACATGGTCGGGTGACCAATGCGGTAATGCCGGTACAAACTTCAATACCATCGCCAACGGCGGACAAGGAGATAAGCCATCTTCCGGGGTCAGGCAGACCGGCAATACATGCGCTTTCATCCAATCAGCCCAACTAGTCAACTCAACCCCACGCTGAAAACGTGCCATCTGTTCTGCCAGCGCGCCCTGTTCCAACCAATCCGCGAGTGGTTGAAAAGAGGCGCCTGCACGCCAAGCCGTCACCGTGGTTCGTCCTGATTGCCACTCAAACCACGGTGAATCATCAGGTTGTCGGGATGGCCCGGCTAAGTAGCCCGCTAACAGTAAAGGCAGCGAGACAGCGTGTTGTTGACGCACTTGGGATAGCTGCCAGCGTAGTTCTCGCACCCAACCTGCCAACACGGCGGCGTCACGGTATTGCTGCGGGTTGATCACCGCCATCACGCTTAACTGGCCGCCCCAAGAAGGCCGGGCAGCCAGTAAGCTCGCTACCCCGTCAGACAGAGAAGTCCCTGACGGTAAGCACAACCAGTAGCCTTGCGGCGTCTGACGCAACAGTTCATCGCCAAACAGGCTGTCCTGAATGTCGCTATATACCAACACGACCGGCAGGCGATCACTTTCAAGCGGCAGCACCGCTGACAGGTTATTAAGGCACTCCCGCTGTCGAGAACGCCCGCGATAAAACAGCCCCACCAGCGTGCAGAGCAGGATAATGACTGCCCCCACCCACCGGCCCACAGGCGATAAGGGCAACCAGACCAGACAAAGCAGCAGCGCCAGCCCGGCTCCCCATCCCCATAACACCCGTCGCAACATGACATTCATCTCGCCAACCCCGGAAATAGCGTTGCCAGATAGTGACCTAACCCCCACCAGACACCGAGCAACACGATGACCATGCCGGAGATCGCCGCGGCTAGTCGGCCGACTATGGCGCCTAGCCTGAGACGGTCCGGTGACACATTGGTTAACGCCGGTGATTGTTGAGCCGTGCCGAAAGGTACGACCTGTTGACGTAAACGAGTTACCAGTTGTTCACGTATCAATGCGGTATCTTCCTGACACTTTCCCTGAAATCCCAACAACAACACGCGGTGAAAACAGGTCAGTACTGCCCGATCAGGGGCCGGTTCATCCAGTACAGTACGCATCCGTTCATACAACTGGTGACCGGCCTCGGCGGTATCGAAGAAATGCTCCTGCAATGATGTTGCCCGCCAAGCGGAATATCCCTTCTCCGGCGCCCGCTCCAGTACGGTTTCATCCAACAAGGCGCAATGGGCGTAGCTGATATGATTAATCGCGGATTCACTAACATCCGCATCACGCAGCGCTTGCCGGGCCTGTTCTATCTCGCGGGTGCAGTGCTGCCACACCACATCCGCCTGTTCCACCGATACGCCCTGACATAGCTCTACCACCAACAGGTAGCTGTTCTGTAACAGGGCATCAATATCCGGTGGCGATTTTTCAGTTAACAAAGGTGATTTATTCATGTCCTCAATACCGCAAACAGTTCAAGCTGAATTTCGCCCAATACTCCGGGCACGTAGAAAGCACAGCTCCCCGCCGCCAGCATGGCTTTGCCCGCTGGGTGGGCGAGATCAAGGGCAAAGTACTGGTTCTCCAGCCGCAACGGGACCGCGGCCGGGACATGGCTAAGCGCGACTAAGGGGATTCCGGTTAATGCTCGGCTAATCATCCGGTCAACCTCGTCCGGCGCACCGGCTTTACATAACAACGGGAACCGGGTGTACAACTGGTGCGCCGGTATGGAAGAGCGGACAGAAAGATAAAAATCCGCCGCTTCACATAAGCGGGCATCATGGAGGGTAGCTATCCACTGCTGTTCCGATGGTTTCTTCAACTCAATCGTCACCATCCGCGACGGCAAGCTGATCTCCAGCAACTGACTCAGCAAGTCAAATAGCGGCGGGAATACCGCCGTCAAATTATCGTGCTGATAACGCGGGATCACGCCAGCGTTATGGTCCAGTGAAAAAGTCAACAGACTGCCTGCCAGCCTTACCGCTTCACGGTAGAACAGCTCTGGATGCACTTCTGGGTGAGCCTTAAAATCACTCAATATCGGTTCATAACTGTTAAGCGCGTTAAGCAGCCAGAACAACGACACATCCGCCACCGCAAAATCCGCCATCCGCTCATTACTCTCTCGGCGCATTGCCATCAATCGAGCCTGTTTTGCACGTAGCTGTGTCAATAACCGATCGAGCCGAGCTATTGAACCGGCATGCGCGCTAAGACGCAGTAATGGCGGCACAAATTGCTCATCAAAAATCCATTTTCCCTGAGCATCACGCAACAGACGAGCCACCGGGCAGGTGAGATATTGACCGTTTTCCATGCTGTCAAAACGCAGCGATATCGCATAACGGGCAACCGCCATCGATTCACTGCGATCACTGAATTCATCCTGTACCGGCACCCACTCCTGCTGGTAACGCACCGGGCGATCGGCGCGTTCATCTGGTTTAAGGCAGTTATCGCCATTGGCGTAAGTGTGCGGCAATGCCAGTAAGACCGTGACCTGTTGCGCGTCTGTCGGCAAAACGGCTGCCAATTCCAGCACCGGCGGTAAGCGATCCGCCTGATCGGTGTCAATCAGCGATCCATCAGCAAAACGCACACACAGGCGATCCGCTTTCAACTGTCCTAACGCTAAAGTGTCTTGATCAAACACCGCGGTCAGCACGCCCCAAGGGTGCGCCAGTCCCAAACGGGCAATCGACTCATTGGCATATGCCTCCCAACGAGCCTGCTGTTGAAACTGCTGGGGAGACAAGATGGTTCCTGTCACCCATAGCGGGCGCTCAATTTTCATGATGTTCCCCTATTGTTAACCTTTAGCTTTCGGCATTTGAGAAACCAGAGAGAGGTTGACGTCGAGTCCCTCTACCTGAAAATGCGGCACTGCATACAACTTGACCCGGAAGAAACCGGGGTTGTCTTCAATATCTTCAACAGTGATGTGCGCTTCACGCAGCGGGTGAGAAGCCTGCAAATCATCGGAAGGATCGGTCATCTCGGTTACCAAGGTGTTGATCCAGTTGTTCAGTTCAATTTCAAGCAGACGTCGATCTTTCGTGGTGCCGATGTTTT
This sequence comes from Photorhabdus aballayi, assembly GCF_026153155.1. Classification (NCBI taxonomy): domain Bacteria; kingdom Pseudomonadati; phylum Pseudomonadota; class Gammaproteobacteria; order Enterobacterales; family Morganellaceae; genus Photorhabdus; species Photorhabdus aballayi. The sequence goes on from NZ_JAPFCD010000052.1 coordinate 13,744, forward strand.
CCCGCTGGATCAGTTTCAAATAATGGGAAATACGTGACAGTAGGAAGATATAGGGCAAACGCGCATTGATACGGCTGTTAGCCGTCGCTTCATCGGTGTCATACAACGCCGGTTTTTGCGCCGAGTTAGCAGAAAAGAAGCAGGCATAATCCCGATTTTTGTAGTAAGAGAATGGAATAAAGCCCAGGTTCGCAAACTCAAATTCGCGGGTTTCTGGAATCATCACTTCTGACGGAATTTTGACCTGATTACCGGTTCCCAAATCGTAGAGATGGATCGGTAAATCAGTCACCGCTCCCCCCGCTTTTGGACCACGGATCTGGACACACCAGCCATTACTGATAAAGCTTTTGATCATGTTTGCACCAAAAGCAAAGGCGGCGTTGGCCCATAAATATTTATCGTGATCCGGACCAGTGACCTCTTCAACATAGTTAAAAGTCCGCACCGGTACGGTGTCTGGACCATAGGGCAAGCGCCCTAGCACGCGGGGTAAAGTTAAGCCGATATAGCGAGCATCGTCACTGTCGCGGAATGCTTGCCACTTGATGTATTCGGCGCGGTCAAAGTAGTTACCGATATCTTTAATCGCGGCCACTTCATCCATCGTTTGTTTGCCAAAAAAAGCCGGACCAACAGCGGCGATGAATGGCATATGCGCCGCCGCAGAGACTTTGGCGATATTACGCAACAGTGCAATATCCTGCGTGCCGGCATCAAATTCATAATTGGCAATCACCGATCCGATAGGCTCACCGCCCGGCGTATCGTATTCCTGAATGTAAGTGTGGTGATAAAAACCGCTCTGAACAACTTCCGGCGCATCGTCAAAATCTTGCCGCAAATCGTCTTTGGCGACGTCCAGCACTTCAATTCTAACGTTTTGACGAAAATCAGTGCGATCAACCAAGAATTTCAGGCCACGCCAGGCAGATTCTACTTGTTGAAACTCAGGATGGTGCATGACCACATCCAATTGACGGCTGATTTGTTCGTCCAGCTCGCGGATATGGTTATCCAATAATGCTTTATCCAGCCGTTTAACCCTTTGCGCCGAGGTTTTTAGCACAGAGAGAAAAACGCTGACAGCCGCCGTGACTCGCTCGTCCGCCGTCACATCAGCCAGCGCGTCACTGTTCTGAAAGCGTTCAATATCGCTTAATTGCTCCACCGGCTGTAAATTGATTTTTTTAAATAATGATTGATAGATACTGCTTTCGGCGTGAGTCGTGGTTACCGTAGCCGCAGAGGTTTGTTCTTGTACAGTCATTAATCCTATCTCCTGATTTAAATACTTTAATAATCAAATAGTTTTTGGCGCCAGTGCGGCCAGTTCAGCTCGTAGTTCATTGCTTAACGTTTCATCCTGGAGGATATGTTCCAACTCCCGGCGAAAGGTGGCGTTGTCGAGCAGGTTGGATCTCAGATCGCGCAATAGATTACGCATAGAAAGCAAGGCCCGGAGTTGCGGGATTTGGCGAGCAACTTGTTCAGGCTCGAAGTCTTTTATTTGCCGAAAAGTAAGGGCGATATTCTCCTCGCAGCCATCTCCAGCCAAGGTATTTTCGACCGTCAAATTAACCGTGGGGCTAAATTCAGCCAGTACGCTATCAAAGTTATTTTTGTTGATAGCCACCTTTTTTCTTTCCGCGAGAGGGCGCTGTTCCTGCCCGTTGCTGTAATCTCCCATTACCAATAATTTCAGCGGCAGCTCAACTTTTTTCTGCGCACCTCCTGTATGCAAATCTAATTTGATATTAATACGCGATTTAGGGATCTCGTTTTGAAAACTATGTGTCATAAGTGACTCCTCAACAACAAAATAGAATGAATGGCATGATGTTCATGCCACAACGCATTTCAGAAACAAAAACCGGATTCAGATATTTCAAAGCAGGCACTAACCAAGCGGAAAATAAGAGAAAACCGACAACACCCACCGCAATAGATAAATGGATTTATCAGGTGGGATATTTTCTGGACAAGGGGATTTTCTAAACAGTTTTATATAAAATCAAGTCATTTTTTATCGTAAAGCATTTTTTGTTTCATCTCCAGCAGATATAAAACATCTTAATCAAGAGATTAGAAAAACAATATATCAACGAAATCTAAACGAAATTGAATTTATTTTCATAAAAATTGAACTTATTTTAATAATATTAACCTTCTGGTCATCCATATTATTTAAATAGGGGAAATTAATGACAAAAACATAAAATTATCTTTTATTTTCAATTAATTAAACAAAAAAATCAATAACTAAGACAATTTCTCCCCCACGGAAAAACAGGTAAAATATTTAGTGAAACAGGTAAAAAAGGCATGATTATCAGCTTAAGTTAATGCGAATGAGAATAAATCCAATTACACAGCGATAATAGCCTAACAAGATGGATTAATAAGAACTGTCATTACTCTCATTTTCACAGAACATCTTCCGCTTCATAGGACAGAAACATGCTCACCATTATTTCAAACCCTATAAGATTATAAATATGCAAATGATAGCAAATAATTCTTATTATATTCGATATTAAAGCGGCACGAGTGATGAAGATATATTTTAAGGTGTAAGCATTGTTTACCAGCCTAGGCAATGCTGAAAAATAGGATTTCTCCGCTAGCGTCAGGTGTAGAACTTGATAAAAAAATAAGGCACCGAAGTGATTAACATTCGGTGCCTATATTCAGTAAGATTGTCCGGCGATTATAAGGACCTTTAACCGGACAAGTTAACTATTAATTACAACTTTTAATCCCACAATATCACTGGCATTACAACGCCTCCGCCTCACAATTCATTGCCAATGCCATGCTTAAGGTTCTAGCCAAAACAGTTTTATTTTCACTATCTTCCATCAGGCTAAAATGATCCCCCGGAACCGAGGTTAACTGTAGCGCAGAGTCAGGAATTATCTGCTCCCAGCCTAACGACGGCTCCATTGTTACCGACTGTAGCGCAACATCCGTAACAAACGGGATCTGCGGATAAGATTCCATTGCATAAAACTGATGCAGTGTTATCGCCAGAGCTTTCGGCTGATAATCCTTGACCATTTGGACATAATTTCCCATCTGTACCCAACGTTTGGCAATTAAGTCAGGACGCAGATTTGATGGGTATAATTCCAGCTCCTGCGCTGCTGCAATAAATTGCACTAAATTCAGTTCGTCCATTTTCTGATGCAATGCGGCAATCTCTTGAGGATGCTCATCCACTGATTGCCTTGCCAATTCAGCAAGGAACTGAAGTTTAGGTTGCTCGACTCGTGTCTTGAAACAGTGAGGAGCCGGTGTATCAATTAACCCCAAGAAGTTAACTATCTCTCCGGCATGCAACAGTTGCTGAGCAATGGCATAAGCCAGTATTCCGCCAGAAGAGTAGCCGTATATTCGATACGGGCCTTCTGGTCGCACCGCCTTCATAAAGGTGATCATTCTGGTCGCCAGAGCTTCAATGGTTGACACCTGTTCTTCATTGATAGCAGGCCAAGGAAGCGCATAAATCGGGTAATCCGCCTGAATATGTTGAGCCAGCCCGAAAACGTATGAGTAATCATCCATGCCGCTTGGTACGAAGAAAAGCGGCGGCTCGGTACCATCCGGTCGTACCGGTATGGCGCTGCTTTGCCACTGAGACAACGGATCTGAGGTGATCTCTGCCGCCAGTTCCGCTAGCGCCGGGAATTGGAACAGATTATTCAACGAGCAAATTAATCCCCGTTCTGCGGCCAGATTGATCATCCGCATGGCGAGCAGCGAGTGTCCACCCAAGGTAAAGAAGTTGTCATGCCGACCAATCCGTTCAACCCCCAGTAATTCACGCCAGATAGCCGCCAAGGTGGTCTCCGTTTCTCCTTGCGGCGCCTCATAGATCTGACGAGCAAAAGCATTCTGATCAGGCGCTGGCAATGCCCGGTGATCCAGTTTGCCGTTCGGAGTCAACGGAAAGACGTCCAGACGCACAAAGGCTGACGGCACCATATAGTCAGGCAACAAAGCTCTCAGATGACGATGTAATTGGCTTGCCAATCCGTTATCCGCTGGCGCCGCCACATAAGCCACCAGACGTTTATCCTGACCATCACCCAGTGCCAATACAATCGCTTCACGCACATTAGGGTACTCCGTCAACCACGCTTCGATTTCACCCGGTTCAATGCGGAAACCACGGATTTTAATCTGCTGATCGTTACGCCCTACAAACACCAGATTGCCATCTGGCAGGTAGCGGGCTAGATCCCCAGTGCGGTACATGCGAGCATCCGGTTGATCACTAAACGGATCTATCAGGAAACGCTCAGCCGTCAAATCAGGGCGGTTGAGATAGCCACGCGCGATACCCGCACCACCAATGTACAATTCCCCCACCGCCCCAAACGGCACTGACTGGCCGTGATTATCCAAGAGATAAATACGCGTATTCGCCGTCGGGCGCCCGATAGGGATCTGTACATCCGTATAGTCTGGCGGACAACGCCAACAGGTTGCACAGACGGTGATTTCTGTCGGGCCATAAGCATTAAGCAGCGTTGCCCGGCCACGTAGTGTCTGCAACAGCGCTGCACTAGGCGCTTCTCCGCCCAGTATTAACGTGGGCTTTATCGTTATCGCCGGTAAATCGGCCCCATCCCGTAGCAGAGCCGGGGTTAAACAGGCGTGTGTTACCCGCCGTTCTTCCAGATAATGCCAAAGACGCAGCGGGTCCTGACGAACGGTATCAACCGGAATGTCCAGTGTCGCTCCCGCACACAGCGCCATCATGATTTCCCAGACACTGGCATCGAAACCAAATGAGGCAAATTGCAACAGTCGGCTATCCGTGCGAATGTCAAATTGGGTGATTTTCTCCTCAATCAGATTGACCAAGCCGCGGTGCTCCACCATTACCCCTTTCGGCGTGCCGGTGGAACCAGAGGTGTAAATCACATATGCCAGATGCCGTGAAGTCAGCGCCGGGATGTGCGGGTTGTTATTCGGCTGATCAGGCAAGATCGTTGGATCAAGCACCGTTAACGCAGCAAGCGCCTGTTCGCCTAGCGCGATACGGCCCACATTATCCGCCAGTACCACTGACGGCGCCGCATCCGTAAGCATATAAGCCAGCCGATCACCCGGGTAGGATGGATCTAAAGGAACATAAGCGCCGCCCGCTTTCAGTACCGCCAGCAGCGCCGCCACTCTCGACGGTGAACGTGCTACACAAATCGCCACCCGTTGATCAGGCTCCACCCCAAGTTCAATTAACTGATGAGCCAGTCGGTTAGCATACGCGTTCAATTCTGCATAGCTGAGAGTCTGCTCTTCATATACCAGTGCCGTCGCCTCAGGATTTTTCGCCACTTGCTGTTCAAACAGGTGGTGAATGCACAATTGGTCGGAATAGGCTGTTTGCGGGCCATTGCCGATTTTCAGTAGCAGTTTCCTTTCTACTGCCGGTAAAACTTCCAACTGTCGAACCGGGGTTTCCGGGGCGTGCTCTAGCGCTGCCACCAGACTTTCCAGCGCCTGTTGCATATAACCACACACCCGCTCGGCATCAAACGGCTGGACGATTTGCGCTGTCAGTCCCAGCGCATTACCAAAATCCTCCACCGATAGCGTAAACGGATAGTTAGTCCGCTCCTGAGCACCGAGGAATTCAACACCGCTCATGATTTCATTCGACGTCGCCGACGATGCATTGTGTCGATAGTTCAGCAAGGTGCTAAACAGCGGCGTTCCTCCCTGCACCCCGCTACAACGTTGAGCCAACGCCAACGAAGCATATTCGTGTTCCAATAATCCCGCCAGCCGGTTGTGTGCTACCTGTACGCTGTCTCGTACCGAGGCATCATCCATATCCAAACATAGCGGTAAAGTATTGATAAACAGCCCCATGCCATTTTCAGCCCCCTCACCCGCCGCCATGCGTCCAAACAAGACGGTGCCAAAAACCACCTGCTGCTGTCCGCTGGTACGCGACAACACCTGTGCCCAAGCCAAATGGCACAGCGCCGCCAGACTGACGCCCAATCGCCGCGCCTGACCTCGTAAACTGTCATTTAACTCAGGGGTCAACATCCGGTGCGATTCGATCATCTGCGAACCATCATGGCGAACTTCCGCCAACCCAAACGGTAATGTTGGTTCAGTCACCTCAGCCAACATTTCAGTAAAGAAACGGGTATGTTCTGCCTGACTCATCCCTAACCGGGACTGCGCCACCAGATTGCGGAATGGCGCCGGGGCGGGCAAACTACTTTCCTGCCCGTCAAGGTATGCCTGAACTTCGTGGCTCATCACATCCAATGCGGTATGGTCGCCAATCAAATGATGCATTAGTTGCAACACAATCCAGCGGCCATCACTCTCCTGTGCCACCACAAAGCGCAACAGCGGCGCCTGTCCCAAATCAAGGCGATATTGGCGTGGGTTAAAACGTCGCGCTAATTGGTCGCTGATCGGTCCATCAACCGGATCTAATGTCAATTCCGTCACCGACAACCACACCTGACGGCAGACAACCTGTGCCGGCACAGATAATCCTTGCCAGATAAAGGCAGTCCTCAAGATGTCATGACGATTAATCACCTGTTGAACCGCCGCCAGATAACGATCTAACAGCTTCCGATCAGCAAAAGCCATTTGACCGGCTAGCAGATAAGGATCGCCTTCGTCTGCCAATAAATGGTGGAACAAGATCCCATCCTGTAACGGCGACAACGCATAGATATCCTGAATATTGGCTATCCCGCCCGGTATCTGTTCGATGATGTGATCAATTTCAGACTGAGTGAGATCAATCAGCGGTAACATTTCTGGCGTTAACACGGTGGCAGCCGGTGTAATTCTGTTAGCTGGCACGCTTTCCGCCTGATTTAGCCTCAATGTTTGCGCCAGCTCAGACAATACCGGGGACTGGAATAGATCACGTACCGCCAGCGTTAACCCCAAGTTACGCAGACGTTCAACCATACGTACCGCGAGTAATGAATGACCCCCCAAAGCAAAGAAGCTGTCATACCGGCTGATCTGCTCAATACCCAATAATTCACGCCAGATATCAGCCAGTACGGTTTCGGTTTCTCCCTGCGGCGCAGCGTAAATCTGACGGGCAAAGGCTTCCTCCCCCGGCGCAGGTAACGCCCGACGATCCAGCTTGCCGTTAGGCGTTAGCGGGAACGTATCCAGTCGCACAAAGGCCGCCGGCACCATGTAGTCAGGCAACAATCCACTCAGGTGTTCACGCAGGCTGTTAACCAACCCGTCATCCTCTGCCGCCGCCACATAAGCCACCAGCCGTTTATCCTGCCCGTCACCTAAAGCTAATACCAATGCTTCACGCACTCCGGGGTATTCTGTCAGCCGGACTTCGATTTCTCCCGGCTCAATGCGGAAACCACGGATTTTAATCTGCTGGTCGTTACGGCCAACAAACACCAGATTGCCATCCGGCAGATAGCGAACCAAGTCCCCGGTTCGGTACATTCGAGCACCCGCAATTTCACTAAACATGTCAGTTAGGAAACGTTCGTCAGTCAGCTCAGAGCGATTGAGATAACCACGCGCTACACCGACGCCGCCAATATAGAGTTCGCCCACTGCTCCTAGCGGCACGGGTTGACCGAGGGCATTCAACAGATAGAGACAGGTGTTAGCCGTTGGACGTCCGATGGGAATTAACACATCGGCATAGTCTGGTGGACAACGCCAACTGGTCGCACAAACGGTGATTTCTGTCGGGCCATAAGCATTGAATACTGTGGCCTTGTTGTGCAACGCTTTAAGCAATGCCGCACTGGGCGCTTCACCGCCCAGTATTAATGTGGGTTTTATCGTTATCGCCGGCAAATCAGCCCCGTCGCGCAGCAAAGCCGGGGTCAAACAGGCATGCGTCACTGACTGTTCTTGCAGATAATGCCAAAGACGGTGTGGGTCTTGACGAACAGCCTCATCAGGAATAACCAGAGCGGCGCCACCGCATAGCGCCATCATCATTTCCCAGACACCCGCATCAAAGCCAAATGAAGCAAACTGCAACATCCGGCTAGCGGGACAAATATCGAATCGGTCGATTTTATCCTGAATAAGGTTAACCAACCCACGATGTTCCACCATCACCCCTTTTGGCGTGCCAGTTGAACCAGAGGTGTAAATCACATAAGCCAGATGACGGGAGGTTAATGTAGACAGTTGTGGGTTGTTATCCGGTTGATCCGGCAATGAATTTGGATCAATCACTGTCTGCCCCACCAGCATTTGTTCACCTAAGGCTGAACGTCCAACGCTATCTGCCAATAAAATAATCGGTTCAGCATCAGTCAAAATATGAATCAGACGCTCACCCGGATAGGCCGGGTCCAACGGCACGTAGGCGCCTCCCGCTTTTAACACCGCCAACAGCGCCACTATCCGCGCCGGTGAACTTGCTACGCAAATCGCCACCCGCTGATCCGGCGCTACGCCCAGTGCAATAAGTTGGTACGCCAATCGGTTAGCATCAGCATTCAACTCGGCATAACTGAGGGATCGCTCTTCACACACCAGCGCCGTGGCATCCGGGGCTTTCTCCACCTGCTGTTCAAACAGTTGATGAATGCACAACTGCTCAGGGTACGCGGTTTCAGTAGCATTCCAGGTTTTTAACAACAATGTGCGTTCGGTTGCCGGCAGAATTTCTAACTGCTGTACCGGCATGTCAGGCGTCCGTTCAAGGGCATCCACCAAACTTTCCAACGCCTGTTGCATATAGCCGCATATCCGTTCTGGATAGAATGGTTGCGCCACTTGAGCTGTCAACCCTAAATCAGAACCCCCATCCTCTACCGACAACACAAACGGATAGTTGGTCCGCTCCTGTGCGCCAAGGAATTCAACACCGCTCACGATTTCATCTGGTGTGACCGGTTGGGTATTATGTCGATAGTTCAACAACGCATTAAAAAGCGGCGTTCCACTGGCTACGCCACTACAACGTTGCGCCAGCGCCAGTGAAGCGTGTTCATGTTCCAACAATCCTGCCAGTCGGCTATGTGCTGTGCGTACACTGTCCCGCACCGGGGTATCATCGATATCCAACCGCAGCGGCAAGGTGTTAATAAATAGTCCCATGCCACTATCAGATCCTTCCCCCGCCTGCATACGGCCAAACAGCACCGTACCGAACACCACTTGCTTTTGCCCGCTGGTACGCGATAGCACCTGCGCCCAAGCCAGATGACACAACGCCGCCACACTGACGCCCAACCGCCGCGCCTGACCACGTAAGCGATCATTCAGTTCTGCGGTCAGCATCCGGTGAGATTCCGCCACCTGTGAACCATCATGATGTGCTTCCGCCAACCCAAATGGCAACGTTGGTTCATCCACCTCAGCCAGCATATCGGTAAAGAAGCGAGTATGTTCTGCCTGACTGATTCCTTGCCGAGCCTGTGCCACTAAATGACGGAATGGGACCGGCGCAGGCAGGCTATCTATTCGCCCAGTGAGAAAGGCCTGCACTTCGCTGTTCATCACCTCCAACGTGGTATGGTCGCCAATGAGGTGATGCAACAATTGCAACACAATCCAACGGCCATCCCTCTCCTGTGCCACCACAAAACGCAATAACGGCGCCTGATTCAGGTCAATACGATGCCGCCGCGGGTCAAAACGTTGAGCCAGTTGGTCGCTGACCGGCCCATCAGCCGGATTAAGCGTCAATTCCGTTACTGACAACGGCGCCTGACGGCAAACCACCTGAGCCGGCGCATACAATCCCTCCCAGATAAAGGCAGTACGTAAGATATCATGGCGGTCAACCACCTGTTGAACTGCTGCCAGATAGCGGTCTAGTAACGGACGATCGGCAAAAGCCTGTTGAGTGATCAGTAGATAGGGATCACCTTCATTTGCCAATAAATGGTGGAATAAAATGCCATCCTGTAACGGTGACAGTGCATAGATATCCTGAATATTGGCAATTCCACCCGGTACTTGCTCAACAATGCGATCAATTTCAGCTTGAGTCAGATCTATCAGCGGCAACATTGCTGGCGTCAGCACAGTCGTATCCGTTGTAATACTGTTATCAGGCACGCTAATTTCACGATGCTGCGCCAAAGATTGAGCCAATACGCTTAATGTCGGATGCTGGAATAGCGTTTGCACCGATAGGCCCAAACCAATACGTCGTAAACGTTCAATCATCCTGACAGCCAACAGCGAATGACCGCCCAAGGCAAAGAAACTGTCATGTCGGCCAATCTGCTCAACATTCAATAATTCGCGCCAGATAGCGGCTAATGCTATCTCAATTTCCCCTTGTGGCGCCTGATAAGCCTGACGAGCAAAGGCATCCTCCCCCGGCGCTGGCAGCGACCGACGATCCAGTTTACCGTTAGGAGTCAGCGGAAAAACATCCAAACGCACAAACGCCGCCGGTACCATATAATCAGGCAAAATATCACTCAGGTGCTCACGCAATCTGGTCGCCAGTCCGTCATCCGCTGGCGCCGCCACATAAGCCACCAGACGTTTATCCTGCCCATCCCCTAACGCCAATACCAGCGCTTCACTTACCTCTGGGCGTTCAAGCAGTCGTGCTTCAATTTCTCCCGGCTCAATGCGGAAACCACGGCTTTTAACCTGTTGGTCATTACGGCCAACGAAGACCAGATTGCCGTCCGGCAAGTAGCGAGCCAAATCCCCGGTACGATACATTCGGGCATCTGCTTCATAACTAAACGGATCATTCAGGAAACGTTCAGCCGTTAATTCAGGGCGATTAAGATAACCACGCGCTACCCCAACGCCACCAATATACAATTCTCCCACTGCGCCCAATGGGACTGGCTGACGATGTTCATCCAGCAGATAGAGACGTTTGTTGGCGGTTGGGCTGCCGATGGGGATTAATCCCCCAGTATAATCTGGCGGGCAATCCCAAGTGGTCGCACACACGGTGGTTTCCGTCGGCCCATAAGCGTTAAACACATCGGCCCGGTCGCACAGTACCTGAAATAGCGCGGTACTCGGCGCTTCTCCTGCAAATATTAAGGTTGGTTTTATCGCTATCGCCGGTAAATCGGCGCCATCGTGAAACATTGCCGGTGTCAAACAGGCATGGGTCACCGCCTGTTCTTCCAGATAATGCCAGAGGCGCTGCGGATCTTGTCGCACTGTCTCTGTAGGAATAACCAGCATAGCCCCACAACTCAGCGCTATCATGATTTCCCAGACACTGGCATCAAACCCAAATGAGGCAAACTGCAACATTCGGCTGGTGGCGCAAAAATCAAACTGGGTAATTTGTGTCAGCGTCAAATTAACCACACTACGATGTTCAATCATCACGCCTTTTGGTCTACCGGTTGAGCCGGAAGTGTAAATCACATAGGCCAGATGCTGTGAGGTCAGTCCAAAAACTTGCGGGTTATTATCCGGCTGCTCCAGCAAGGTATTCGGATCGAGCACCGTCAGCGTCGCCAGAATGTCTTCACTCAGTGCGGCCCGCCCAACATTGTCCGCCATCAAAATAACCGGTGTCGCATCAGTGAGCATATAAGCCAGACGTTCACCGGGATAGGCTGGATCTAACGGCACATAGGCCCCGCCCGCTTTTAGCACCGCCAATAACCCAATTATTCTCGCCAGTGAGCGGGTCACACAAATCGCTACCCGCTGATCTGGCTCTACGCCCAAGGCGATAAGCTGGTGAGCTAACTGGTTGGCACGGGCATTCAATTCTGCATAGCTGAGCGTCTGGTTTTCATAGATTACCGCGATGGCATCCGGGGTCTTCTCTGTCTGTTGTTCAAACAATTGATGAACACATACCTGAGTAGGATACGGTTCTTCGGTCGCATTCAAATTCTCCAGCAATAACTCCCGTTCAGCGGATGACAAAATGTCGATAGCCGTGACAGGTTGTTGAGGCTGGTTCACCATTGCCCGCAATATGGCCTGCAAGTAACCCGCCTGTCTTTCAATGGTTTCATGGTCGAACAGGGCAGAAGAGTAGTTCAGCTCTCCAACAATTTCGCCCGCTTTCTCCGTTAATTCCAGTTGCAGATCGAATTTCGCTATATCGTATTCCAGCTCGAATGGTGTTACCGCCAATTCCGGTAATTGCCATTCCTCTGTTTCATTCTCCTGCCAAGCAAACATCACCTGAAATATTGGCGTATGTTCCGGTCTGCGCGGCGGTTGAACAATTTCCACCACTTGCTCAAAAGGCAAGTCCTGATGCTCCTGCGCTCCCAGTGTCGTCTGCCGTACACGCCTCAGCAACGTGACCACATCCGGCATACCGGACAAATCGATACGCAACGCCAATGTGTTAACAAAGAAACCGAGCAGTGGCTCAATTTCCCGTCGATTGCGGTTGGCGCTCGGTATACCAATCACCACATCATCCTGCCCGGATAAGCGCGACAACAGCGCAGCCCAAGCGCTCAACAGTGTCATAAACAGAGTGGTACCGTGCTGTTGCCCCAAATGTTTTAGGGCCTGTACCAACGGGGCATCAATGTGCACCGCTACCCGGCCGCCGGTAAATGATTGTTGGGAAGGTCGAGGTCTGTCTATCGGCAACTCAAGCAATACCGGCGCATCTGCCAGCGTCCGACGCCAGTAATCACTCTGTGCCTGTACTCCTTCACCTGAAAATACCTGCCGCTGCCAGGCAGCATAATCAGGATATTGAATGGTCAATGGCAGCAACGGATCTGGCTGTTGATTTAGACAATCTGCGTAAAGTGCAACCAGTTCTGATTCAAGTATCTTTAAAGACCAAGCATCGGAAATAATATGATGCTGAGTCAGTAAGAATATATGCTCTTCATCGGCCAGTTGGATCAGTGCGCAACGAATTAGGGGGCCACGAGCAAGATCAAACGGCGTTTTGGCTTCCTGTACACACAAGCGCTTAAATTGTTCATCCACGTTAGAGGCTTTACGCAAATCGTATTTTTTTACCGGTAGACCAAATTCCGCCGGTAACAATTCAACCTGAGGCTGACCATCTACGGTGATAAAGACCGAACGTAGCGCCTCATGACGAGCAAACAAGCGATTCAGAGCCTGCTGCCAAGCAGAAAGGTCAAGCCAGCCACGTAAACGCAGGGCTGTTGGAATATGATAGGTATCACTAACCCCCTCAAATTGCGCCAGAAACCACAGACGCTGTTGACCAAACGATAAGGGCAAGAGACTATCACGGGATATCGGTCTAATTTCAGGTAATTCATCACTGCCAGCATGACGTTGTTCGCCGATCTTCTCGGTAAACGCAGCCAGTGACGGAGACATAAACAATGCGGCCAACGGCAGGTCAACACCAAAAACCGCTATCCGGTTCATCATCCGTACCGCCAACAGAGAATGTCCGCCCAAGGCAAAGAAATTATCGTGTCGGCCGATCTGCTCAACCCCCAGTAATTCACGCCAGATAGCCGCCACTGCGATTTCCATTTCCCCCTGTGGCGCGACGTAAATTTGGCGAGCAAAGGCTTCCTCCCCCGGCGCCGGTAATGCCTGATGATCCAATTTACCGTTTGGCGTCAGCGGGAAGGCCGCCAAACACACAAAGGCCGCCGGCACCATATAATCAGGCAGCATAGCGCTCAAATGGGTGTGCAAACTGGCCGCCAGTCCGCTATCCTCCTCGGCTACAACATAGGCAATTAAACGCTTATCCTGCCCATTCCCCAAGGCCGCTATCCGCGCTTCGCGTACCATAGGATGTTCTGCCAATCGAGCTTCAATTTCCCCCGGTTCAATGCGGAAACCGCGGATTTTAATCTGCTGATCGTTACGGCCAACAAACACCAGATTGCCGTCCGGCAAGTAGCGCACTAAATCTCCGGTTCGGTACATCCGGGCATCGGCAGCATCACTAAACGGATCAATCAGGAAACGTTCTTCGGTCAGATCAGGACGATTGAGATAACCACGGGCGACACCGGCACCGCCAATATACAATTCCCCCACTGCGCCCAATGGGACTGGCTGGCCGTGGCTATCCAGTAGGTAAAGACGTGTATTTGCCGTCGGGCGTCCAATGGGAACGAATACCTCGGTATAATTTGGCGGACAACGCCAACTGGTGGCACAGACGGTAATTTCTGTCGGGCCATAGGCATTAAATAGCGTTGCTTGATGACTTAGCGCCCGTAGTAGCACAGGGCCAGGTGCTTCACCACCCAATATCAATGTCGGTTTTATTGTTATCGTTGGCAAATCGGCCCCTTCTCGCAGCAAAGCAGGGGTCAAGCAGGCATGCGTCACCGATTGTTCTTCCAGATAATGCCAGAGGCGTCGCGGGTCTTGACGAACAGTCTCGGCCGGAATAATCAAACAGGCTCCACTGCCTAATGCCATCATGATTTCCCAGACGCCAGCATCAAAGCCAAATGAAGCAAACTGTAACATCCGGCTAGCAGGACGAATGTCGAATCGGGTGATTTTATCCCGGATAAGATTGACCAACCCACGATGCTCAATCATCACCCCTTTGGGCGTCCCGGTCGATCCAGAAGTGTAAATCACGTAGGCCAGATGGCGGGAGGTCAATGCAGGAACCTGCGGGTTGCTGTCTGGCTGGTCGGGTAAGATATTCGGGTCCAGTACCGTCAATCCCGCAAGTGCTTGTTCACCCAATGCGGCCTGTCCGGTACTATCCACCAGCACTATTGTCTTCACCCCCCCAGCCGAGGCTGCATCGGTCAGGATATGCGACAGTCGTTCTCCCGGATAAGCTGGATCTAACGGCACATAGGCCCCACCCGCTTTCAGCACAGCTAACACCGCGATCACCCGCGCCGGTGAACTTGCCATGCAAATCGCCACCCGTTGATCTGGCACGACACCCAAGGTAATTAGCTGATGAGCGAGCCGGTTAGCGCTGGCATTCAATTGTCCATAGCTAAGCGTCTGATTTTCATACATCAGCGCCGTGGCATCTGGGTCTTTCTCCACCTGTTGTTCAATCAATTGATGGATACACCGTTGTTCAGGATAGGGTGTTTCAGTCGCGTTCCAAGTTTCTAGTAATAATGTGCGTTCCGATTCCGGCAAAACGTTTAGCGCCCGTATCGGCGTTTCCGGCGCTAGTTCAAGGACATCCGCCAGACTTTCCAGCGCCTGTTGCATATAACCGCATACCCGTTCTGAATCAAACGGTTGTACTACCTGAGCAGTCAGCCCCAATGTGGCGCCGCCATCCTCCACCGATAAAACAAACGGGTAGTTGGTCCGTTCCTGTTCGCCCAGAAATTCGATACCCGGCATCGCCTCATGCGGAATCATCGGTTGCTCATTATGCCGGTAGTTCAGCAGGGAGCTAAAAAGCGGCGTGCCGCCCTGTACCCCGCTGCAACGCTGAGCCAGCGCCAGTGAAGCATGTTCATAATCCAATAATCCGGCTAATCGGGTATGCGCTACCCTGACGCAATCCTGTACCGGGGTATCATCGATATCCAGCCGTAACGGTAAGGTATTGATAAACAGCCCCATGCCGCTATCAGCCCCTTCCCCCGCCGCCATACGTCCAAACAGCACAGTACCGAACACCACTTTCTCTTGTCCACTGGTCCGTGATAACACCTGCGCCCAAGCCAGATGACACAGGGTTGCCAGACTGACGCCCAGACGTCTCGCCTGCGCACGCAGGCGGTCATTCAGCGTGGGAGATAGCATCCGGTGCGCTTGTATGACCTGAGAACCATCACGATGAACCTCAGTCAGCCCAAACGGTAACGTCGGTTCATCCACTTCTGCCAACATGTCAGTAAAGAATCGGTGATGTTCTGTCTGGTCAACCCCTTGCCGAGCTTGAGCCACCAGATTGCGGAAAGGCACCGGCGCCGGTAGGTTATCGTCCTGTCCGTCAAGATAGGCCCGAACTTCGCGGTTCATGACTTCCAGCGTGGTATGGTCGCCAATTAAGTGATGCTGTAATTGCAGTACATACCAACGACCATCCGTTTCCTGTGCTATCACAAAGCGTAACAACGGCGCCTGACTGAGATCGAGACGGTATTGCCGCGGATCAAAACGTTGCGCCAGTTGATCACTGACCGGCCCGTCAGCCGGGTTCAGCGTCAGTTCAGTCACTGACAACGGGGCCTGACGCCAAACCACCTGCGCCGGAATGGATAATCCTTGCCAGATAAAAGCGGTACGTAAAATATCATGGCGGTCAACCACCTGTTGTACCGCAAATAAATAGCGGTCTAGCAAACCACGATCAGCAAAGATCATCGGGTAAGCCAACAAATAGGGGTCACCCTCTTTCGCCAGCAGATGGTGAAATAAGATACCGTCCTGCAACGGTGACAGCGCATAAATATCCTGAATATTGACCACTCCACCCGGCACCTGCTCGACGATGCGATCAATCTCAGGTTGGGTCAAATCAATCAGCGACAACATCTCTGGTGTCAGCGCAGTGGTCGCCGGAGTAATGACATTCGGCGGCACTGTCACAATCTGATTCTGCCCCAATGTTTGGGCCAACTCAGCCAGTATTGGCGATTGAAATAGGTCGCGGGCAGCCAATGTCAGCCCTAAATGGCGTAGCTGTTCGATCATGCGCACGCCGAGCAGCGAATGGCCGCCCAGTGCAAAGAAGCTGTCATGCCGACTTATCTGCTCAATACCCAGTAACTCACGCCAGATAGTAGCCAATGCAATTTCCCGCTCCCCTTGCGGTGGGGCATAAACCTGACGGGCAAAGGCTTCTTCACTCGGTGCCGGCAACGCCCGGCGATCCAATTTGCCATTAGGGGTTAGCGGGAATTCATCCAACCGTACAAAAGCCGCCGGCACCATATAATCAGGCAATCGCGCACTTAAATGTTCACGCAAGTGGGTAGGCAATTCGTTATTTGGCTCCGCCAGTACATAAGCGACTAACTGCTTGTCCTGCCCTTCGCCTAACGCCAATACCACGGCTTCACCTACTGCCGCATACTCTACCAATCGGGCCTCAATTTCCCCCGGTTCAATCCGAAAACCGCGGATTTTCACCTGCTGATCGTTGCGGCCAAGGAATTCGAGATTGCCATCCGGTAGATAACGGGCCAAATCCCCGGTCCGATACATCCGCGCATCCGGCGCATTACTAAATGGATCAACCACAAAGCGTTCGGCAGTCAATTCAGGGCGATTAAGATAACCGCAGGCCACCCCGTCACCTCCAACATAAATCTCGCCCACCCTGCCCAATGGTGCCGGCTGGCCTTGCTCATCCAGTAAGTAAACCCGCGTGTTAGCAATTGGTCGGCCAATAGGGATGTTGGTTGCTCCTGCGGCCAAAGCATCAATCCGATATGTGGTGGTAAAGGTGGTACCCTCGGTCGGTCCATAGGCATTCAATAGTTGTTGAGGCGGGTTATTGCGTAAAACTTGGGCAATCACATGGGGATCAAGGATGTCGCCGCCGACAATCAGGTTTTTCATCTGTGGAAGGACGGGAGACAATTCTGCCGCTAGCCGGTTAAACAGGCCGACGCTTAACCATAAGATATTAATTTGATAACTGTCTAATGCCTGTACAAATTCCTGTGGCGTCAACAAAGTGGTGTGGTCGATAACCACCAGCGCCCCCCCATTGAGCAAAGGGGCCCACACTTCAAAAGTGCTGGCATCGAACGCAGGGTTAGCCGCGAAAGCAACCCGGTCATTGGGTTCAATTTCAACATAGCCATTATTAATAACCAGTCGCACCACCGCGCGGTGAGGCACGATCACCCCTTTTGGGGTACCAGTCGAGCCGGAGGTGTACATGATGTACGCTGGCGCGGTACTGGAACAAGGTAACCTAGGATTAAAGCCTTCCTCCTTGTTCACGTCTGTTTCATCAGAGAGACGAATTAGCGGAACATCTAGATCAGCCGGGATATCCGCTTCTGCGCCGGTGAGCAACAATTTGGCTAAACAATCGTTTATCAACCAATTTTTTCTCTCGTCCGGTACTCCGGGATCGATAGGAACATAAACCGCTCCCGCCTTGAGAATAGCCAATTGAGCTGCCACCAACTCGATAGATCGCTCTAACAGGATTGCCACATGGTCATTCGGGCCAATCCCTTGTTTAATCAGTTGATGAGTCAGTCGGTTAGCGCGAGCATTCAATTCCGCATAACTCAGGGCCTTATCCCCTGCTATTAACGCCGTCGCTGTCGGGGTTTTCTCCACTTGTCGTTCAAACAACTGATGGATACCTAACTGGTCAGGATAAACGGTTTCAGTGGCATTCCAGGTTTCCAATAGCAGTGTGCATTCAGCCTCTGACAACAAATTAAGCTTCTGAACAGATATGTCATCACCGACCTCTTCTGACGGTACTTGCACTAATCCAGCGTCAAAGATAATTTCCTTTTTAGCCATGCTATCTTTCATCTACTTACTACCTCAACGAATCTGTTAGTTATTTGAAAACTGTCATTCTCAACAGTCATCACAAATGTTTTGCCCTTCTTTCTTTCCGCAAAGAAATAAAAACGGGCACACACCAGGTATCAATTAAGATCCTCAGACAGCACATTCTCTTGAACGCTGGCTGTAATAGCCCGGTTGACAACCGCATAATTAACAATTCTGCGACAATTATTTTCCTGATAACGGAATAAATGGTTCACACAGTGAACCGGCAAAAGATATTCCATTTTTGTTCCTATTTTTTTAATAAGCGCCTTTGATTTTGTGCAATTTTTTATTGGCTGACGCTGAATTCCATAACTAAATGAAGATGGATTTATTGAATATATTTACTGGCATGAGTGCTAAATCCTTGCGGTATTTTGTCCATTTGGAATTAATATCATATGTAAATTATTTCATAAAAAATTAAGTAGTTATAAAGACAAATTAAACCTCCCGACCCCCAATTAACACCGAATTTACGTTGATAATTCTCTGCAAAATAAACCTACCCGTATTCCAACAGGAAACAAATTTCACCATAAAAAACATGATTTATCATTTGGTTATATTAATAAATGTATATTTATACACGTAAAAATTATCAACCTGCCTGATTACATATTATTTTATAATAATCAAATTATACAACTAATGTAAACGTTAATTACATTTAACACCGATATGAAACAATTTCAAACTAAAACTAACTTCCATATATATTGTTTTGTCATAATGAAATAATACGACCAATGTATACATTAATTATGTTTAATATCATCAACAAATAATTTTAATTTAAAAATAAATTATTTTGAGATTATTTTTAAATAAAAAAATCACACAATTAATTACTTATTTAAATGTATTTGACTTATTATATAATAGAAAAATAGTAGATTAGGAACTCCAACCACATGGGCGGAAGACAGAATGCGGAAGACAGAGTACGGAATACGGAATACGGAATACAGAAAAATTACACGTCCAAACACTCAAAGTGACTAAACGAATATACCTAATAGATTTCGAGTTGCAGCGCGGCGGCAAGTGAACGAATCCCCAGGAGCATAGATAACTATGTGACTGGGGTGAGTGAAAGCAGCCAACAAAGCAGCAACTTGAAAGATAACGGGTATAACCGCATCCAGTCAGATGCGGCTGTGTTGTTGTGTTATGAAAGGATGAAATCAGCCTCTGTCAGCTGCTCTCCAACGATCTTCACCCCAAAACCATCTTGGGATAATTCTCCCCCCATATTAATAACGAAATCATTTACCTTGTTAACGCTATCATAGCTGATCACTGCTTCCCCAACGGTACCAGTGAATTCCTCGACAAACTTAATACTACCTTTCCCAGCTTCACCTAGATCGAACAATGACAAATCAATCTTATCTTCGCCGGAAATAAAGTCATGAATCCAATCACGCTCAAGAAAAGGTGATTCCCTGGCGTTCAGGTAGACAAATGTATCTTTGCCTTCCCCACCCCAAAGATGATCAGCTCCCAATCCACCGTAAATGATGTCATCACCATCCCCACCCTTTAGAGTATTATTGGCATCATTCCCTATCAAAATGTCATTACCACTGCCGCCAATCGCATTTTCAATCGTGACGCCACGGGCAATAGAGATGTTTCCTTTCAGACCACCAACATCCGAGAAAGAAGCTTCATTCAAGTTGATACGTTGATCCTGAGTAAAACCAGAGAAATCAAAGGTATCATTACCACCCGCATCCCAGGCAGTGAACACGAGTTTGCTCTTTGCATCTTTTGCAGTAAAGAAATCGCGATCGGTGTTGGAATTAAAGCCATATATCGTGTCACCAGCACGGGTAGTATTATTCGCGCCATATATTGCCTGAATGGCTGAAATATCGTTAAGTAATGGCGCAGATGAATCAATACCTTTAAAGTCCTGTCCGGTATTTTTTTCACTGAAATAACCCATAACGGTATAAGCGCCGCTATCTTCAAAATAGGTCGCCTTATTCTTGTAAGTCGGTATTACATCATCAGACGCATCATAATCAGCCGGATGATCCAACCCCAATGTATGACCAATTTCATGAGTAAACGTATGGCGGCCATAACCATTCAATTCAATATCATTTTTTAAGAAAGTACGGCTTTCCGCATTATACCAAGTTCCCACTTGTTTCAAATGCGGATACGGCATCTCAGCAAACGCATAATCCCCTGTTAAACTAAGATTAAAGAAACCAAAAGTGACATTCGCCTTACTTGCATCAGAGGTTTCGGTGAATTTAATATTGGCGACATCGGTCCAAGATTGAATTGACAGTTTTGCCGCAGCTTTTTGCTCTTCATTAAATGCTGAAAAGCCGTAAACACTCCACGGCATATTATCTGGTTCACTCTCTAGGAAATTATACGTTAATTGGAAAGTTTCAGATTTGTCATTACTCTGATGCCCCCAACGATAATCACTTCGGATTAACTCTTTCGCCGCATCTTTACTAGGCTCATGCCCAACGACAATATTAGGATCTTTACCTGGAATATAAGCCTGTAGCCAAGTCAGTACCTCATTTGCCTTTGCTGAACCATTAACTTCTTCCAAATATGAAATCTTCCTCTTTAATGACATATATTTCTCCATAAGTTCAAATCTCAAATATAAAAACCTTTTTATTTAATTAAACACCTGTCAATAAAACCTATAAGTGATGGGCTATCCCGGCCACGCAATTTAAAATCCCTGCCCATAAAAGTAACACTAAAGTTAATTGCGTAAAAAACAATTAACATATTTTTTTAATATAAACGTGATAAAAATAGCATAAAACAAATATACCTAATAGATTTCGAGTTGCAGCGAGGCGGCAAGTGAACGAATCCCCAGGAGCATAGATAAC
>NZ_JAPFCD010000053.1:0-34863 GCF_026153155.1 Photorhabdus aballayi
TCGGTACTCTCATACTTGTCAATTTAGTGACTTGCATTTCTCCCTTGACATCGTGATGACAGGTTCCCGCAGTTCCCAGAAAGAGCCCGATACAAAGTCACGCCCACTCTACGCCGGACACCACCTGCGCAGCATTCGGATCCACTCACAGATTTATCCCGGAAGATAGAAACGCCCCCGGTTTTGATGTCAAATCTCTTCTTTACGACGCGTCCACATAGGTTCGGTTTTACTCGTCTCTTTGTACCCTACCTGCTGAACTATTGTTCGCGCTTTAACCTCAACGCTCACGACCTCCGCTCTTTACGGCAGCCGCTTGAGGGGGTTTGAAGCCAGCTTCCGACAGCGGACTTCGGTGGGCCTGCCACCATCTCCTCCTGAGCTTATGCTACATACTGGCTGCATTCCCTATGCGGCTAGTTTGTATGCCTGCGGCACACTTTCAATGATAAAACGCTTTGATAACATGATCTTATCCCACTCAGCTTGCAGGTGAACTTTCATATTTCGGCGCTTTTGGGTGATGAAAGTGAGTCCCGCTTTAGCTAAGTCATCAGCCAATTCCTGACTGAGATAACCTTTATCGCCGTACAGAGAACCCGTTAATTCTGTTGTTAATTCGCGAACAGGTTCCCGATCATCTACATTACCGGCAGTGACTTTAAGCGCCAAAATTTCCCCCTGATGATTGACAACCAGGTGTAATTTGAAACCGTAAAACCATCCCATTGAATTTTTTCCGCGCTTAGCTATCCCCGCAAAGACCTTATGTCGAGGAATGCGAATGTTATGGCAGACACTCAAACGGGTGGAATCAATAAAAGCAATGACAGTGGGTTTTCCTTTTAATTGCGTCAGATAGCTGCATAGTGGCACCAAAACGGCAGGGGCCACACTGACAAAACGGGGATAGCTGAGTAAGGTGGGAAAATCGTTGTGGTGATATTTCCAAATATGTTCTAAATAAAAATGTTTAAAATCCCGGTAATGTGACCGATGAAAAAGGATCAAAATGGTCATGATTTCACTGGGAGACATGCGACCTTGTCGGCGGCGTAAACGATGCCGGTTATCGAGACAAAATTGTTCCCATTGAGGGATGAAAAAACGGCAAAAATCATCGACATCACAGAAAATTTCAACTAAGTTGTCCATAGCCTGTTCCACCTCGGAGCTGTTTTTGAGTCTGCCCCAAAACTTTGCTCCTGGAACAGGCTTCTCGTCAATTTCTTATCCAGAATTCAGGTTAGCTATAATTTTTAACGCCATGAGAAATAATATGAAGACATCTATTTATGATGGGAGATTACACAAAATCAGAAACAGATCTTAACAAAGGCCTATTATTTCGTATCATCTGACAGCCTACTCTGGGCTGTAAGTTCAATCGATGGATGCAACACACTGTTTAAATCTCTCTGCGGGTGATTAATAGTCTAACGTTTTTCTCGGCCTCTTATTAAGTCGTCGGGCAATACTGTTTAATTTTTGCTGGCTGTAAACTGATAAATCAGTTCCTTTGGGGAAATACTACCTGAGCAATCTGTTCGTGTTTAGCTGGATAAAATAAGGATGCATAGAAGGTAATTGGTGATGTGATAGATCCCCGTAAGATCAAACAATTTCCATTGACCCTGAGCGTCCGAATTTATTAAAGCACAACATGACTACCGAGTAGGTTTATGCGATGATATCACCAGTATTACAGGAGAATTGATGTGAATATTGTACCGCTCCGCTCTACGCATGACTGGACTGCATTAGAATTCTTTGCGGGTATAGGATTAGCCAGAGCTGGATTAGAACTTGCAGGCATCAAAACGCTGTGGGCAAATGACTATGATTTAAACAAGAAATATATGTATGAAGGGCAGTGGGGAAGCGGTGAACTCTTGCTGGCCGACATTCATTCGCTGAATGGTCAAGAGTTACCAACTGCGGACGTTGCTTGGTCTTCTTCACCCTGCACAGATCTGAGCCTTGCTGGGAAAAGAGCTGGCTTACGTGGTGGCCGAGAATCTTCAGCCTTTTTTGGGTTTACTCGACTCATTGCAGAGATGGGAGATCGTAAACCAAAAGTGATTGTGTTAGAAAATGTGGTTGGACTTGCATCCTCTAATGATCGCGAGGATTTACGTGCGGCGGCAAAAGAATTTAATACGCTAGGTTATGTCGTGGATGCGATAACCCTTGACGCTCGTCGATTTATTCCACAGTCCCGTCCGCGTTTGTTTCTGATAGGTTCACTGAATCCTCAAGATGGGGGAGAGCAAGACACTTGCTTACGACCTGACTGGCTAGCATGGCTTCATGAAGATTCTGAGATCCGTACCTTTTTGATGCCATTACCTAAAGCACCTGAGTTGCTTAGTGAAGGATTAACTCAAGAAATTGAGCCAATACCTGACAACGATGCTCGATGGTGGAGTGCAGATCGAGTACAACAGTTTGTTGATTCGATGGCTCCTGTCCAAAGAGAAAGATTAGAGCATTTTGTATCATTAAATAGCATCAATGCTCGTACTGCTTACCGCCGTACTCGTAATGGCATTCCAGTTTGGGAAATGAGGGCTGAGGATATTTCCGGCTGCTTACGTACCGCCCGGGGAGGATCATCCAAACAAGCCGTAGTTGTTATGGGCAAAGGTGCACTCAAGATTCGTTGGATGACTGGGGTGGAATATGCACGACTCATGGGGGCTGGTTGGTACTCTCTTGAGAATATGCGAGACTCTCAAGTCCATTATGGTTTCGGGGATGCCGTAGCTGTACCTGTTGTGGCTTGGGTAGCTAATAATATAATTTTACCTAACTTACAAGGGCTTCAATTACAGAAGGAGAAGATAGTAAATGAGTAGTTCAACTCATGAAGAGTGGTATCTTCGTGCTGCAAAGGAGTGGTATGAATCGCAAAGGGCTAAAACAGGTAAAATTAATACGAATGTCATGAATGCGGGGCTCATTGTATCGCATATGGTATCAGAAGGGCTTCCGATCGATGATGAGCACCTCTACAGTGAGGGGAAAAGCCAAGTTCGTGGATTAAGCGGTGGCACCATTCAGAAAATTCTTGAACAGAATGGTGAAACTCGTTTTTTTACCAGCGAGGGGGGGCGAACATCTCGTGGGACTGTTCATTTAGCTGCTTCATTCCGTGATACCCTGAATAAGCTAAACCCGACTTATGAAAAGCCTCAAGATATGAGGAAAGTTTCTTCTGAGCTTGAGGCATTCTTTACGGCATGTGTGCGTATTGACTATTTTGATAAACAAAGAATTAGCGTCGATATTGATCCTTTAAAGCCTGTTTCATTCCTCGTCACTGAGATTTTAAAGGCCGCAGCGGATCGTTCTGATAAACCGACAGGAATTGTGCTTCAACATCTTGTTGGGGCCAAGTTGCAGTTAAGATTTCCTGATGAGAAGATTGGTCTGGATAGGGCAAATACAGCTGACCGTCAAACTGATCGAGAGGGTGATTTTCAAGTTGGGAACACAGCATTTCATGTTACTACAGCCCCAATGGAAAAATTAGTTTCCCGGTGTGTCAAAAATAAGAATGAAGGTTATCGCCCTGTAATTCTCACGCTTGAGAGTAAGGTTCAGGCAGCCAAACAAATGGCTGAAAACGTAAATATGCTAGACCAGATTTCTGTACAGTCTGCTGAAATATTTATTGGAACAAATATTGAGGAAATTTCTATCTACGATGGAGATAAGATCAAAGTAAGCATTGCTCAGTTAATTCGAACTTATAATAGTCGAATTAACAGAATTGAAAGTGACAAATCGCTGATGATTGAAGAACCGAAATGGGTTGAGAGAATTTTATCTCATTAATCGGTTTCTTTTTAGGTGTTAAGTGGAATTGAGGTTAATTAGGCATAATTATTTCTCGAAGTTATCCAAATGGCGGCGGTACTCAAAATCACCTTGTCGGATCATTTCCTTGTAGAACCGTTTTTCATTTACCCCCCTGTTTTATTGCCAGCATATAAAACGATTGCAAGCAGCTAGTGTGTCACGAATGCACCAAAGTGTAAGCTTCGGGTGCAATGCTGTATCAAAGATGAGGGCAGGTCCCTCGGGATCGGCGTACAGGCGCAGGTAAATGCGTCAGGTAGGTGCTCAGGAGATGAGTGCAAGCGAACCATCGTTGAGGTGTCGAAAGCATAAGATGTCGTCAAAACTGGAGACTAGCTGCATTCCAGGATCAGCTTGGGGGATGCTCTGTTTACTGCCCAAGTGGCGACCGGCATAGAGATGGCATGAACTGAGTACAGGCTTTGATACGGAACGTGAGAACCTGTCACCTCGATGCTAAGGGAGCGATCCAAGAGGAGACCCCGTAAGGATCTGAGTACCGATGCGAGGCACAGGGGCGGAGCAGTCCGTAGTAGTGAGGAAGATCCTGTAATGGGATTGGAGCGAAGGGGCTGCATCGTTCAGCCTTCAAGACAGAACAACCAGCAATGGGAGGATTCTGTTGGAAAAGGTAAAGTCATTCAATATTTCCAAAGCCATCGTGTGGAAAGAATACCAATGTATCAAAGCGAACAGGGGAAGTGCGGGTGTGGATCGCCAGTCGATAACAGACTTTGAGATGAACCTAAAGGCAAATCTCTACAAACTCTGGAATCGAATGGCATCCGGGAGCTACTTTCCGCCACCGATACGGCGGGTAGAGAGAGATTCATGTTCGGTTGCGTGAGGGCCTGCGGGTGAGATCCCCTCGGGCTACTCGACCACCTAATTGTTCTCACTTTTAATCAACAAAGATACTAATATTGTTAAAATCACACACAGCTGTTCGCCAAAAAAGAAAGATATTGACCATTTAATGAACGTTAATTCGGCATTAGTGTGATGGGATTGTGAAATTGACAACGTTGTAAATATATTTTATTCTCAAATCAATCAACAACACCTGTGTTGTTCCTCCTTTATTAGAGGAAAAGGATATACCAGTAATGACATATAACGCTAACAAGCCTGTTACGATTAAATCTATTGCCAAAGAATTAAATATTTCGTTTTCAACAGTTTCGAAAGCACTGAACAACGATCCTGCTATTAGAGAAAAAACCCGACGGTTGGTTTTAAACAAAGCAAACGAGATGGGTTATATGCCCAATTCACTTGCAAAGGGGCTTCGCAGTCATTCTACCAAAACTATTGCTGTTATTTTCAGCGATATCGAAAACCCTGTACTGGCCTACATTTTCTGTAAGATCCTGACCCAGATGGCGGAACACGGATATACCACGATGATTTTTGATTCGCAGTTCAATGAAAATACAGAGCGTGCCAATATATTGACCGTCTTGTCCAGACAAGTGGATTTTATTATTCTCGAACCGACATCCATGAACCCCGATAATTTACGTCTGTTATCAAAGATGTCCAACCGCCTCACCCTTCAGGGTGCTCATTATGAAACAATGAATTGTCACCATGTTCATGTTGATTATGCGTATGGTGGTTACCTTGCCGCAAGGGAAATGCTGTCAAACGGACATAGAAACTGTCTGATTATCACAGAGTCATTATCATTTCCTACGAGCAGAGAGTTTGTATTAGGGATAAAACGGGCTTACAACGAATATGGCGTTCCGTTCAACAAGGATATGGTAAAAACAACCCATTCATCTATTACAAACGGATTTCAGGTTATTCAAGAATTATGGGATCCCGACAAAAATACCTTCAGTATCCCTATAACCGGGGTGTTAACTTTTGACGATATTCTGGCCTACGGAGTCTACAAAGCAGCTATGCAGTATAATTTTAGAATCCCAGACGATATCAGTGTGATTGGATTCGATGATAACCCAATTTCTGCTTTTTCCATGCCGCCTCTGACGACAATACACCTGCCTAAGGACAAAATGGCGGAATACCATATTAATATTTTGCAATCAACGTTATTAAATGGGCGCACTGAAACACGTTTTTTTTCTACCGCGCCGACTTTTGTTGCCAGGGGTTCTGTACGCAATTTATTAGAAAAGAAGAGATGTTAGAATATCATAGCTATTGATTTAGGGACGGCTAATATCAAAGTTTTTGTATATGATAAAAGCCTGACCCTACTTAATACACTATCAGAAACTGTCAACTACAACCGCAACGGTGAACTTGTTGAATTTGATGTTGAGCAGTACTTCATATGCATCAAAGAGATGATCAATAAAACGGCAGAAATTGGAAAAAGAGTAAATAACGAAAATATCATCCAGATTGTCCTGACCATACAGGCTGAAACACTTATTTTACTGGATAAAAACAAAACGCCTATATTCTTGGCAATGCACTAATGAGTTCATATTGATAAAGCTCCAGTAATTCATGTAAATCATGGCTGGCAAGGCGGTAATCTTCCGACTCAAATCCTGGCCGACAATAAACCGGATGTTTTAAATTAATCGCTTTAAGTGCCTCATAGTTTTTCGCCAGAATATGTAGATTTGGTAAGAGAGGTGCTTTTTGCCGATGGCGTTGAATACGTCCGGCAAGTTGTATCAACGAACGCATTGAACTGGGTTCAGCGATAATCCAGTCATAATCATGGTCCCGACCGATTTCAGCTACAGACGTGGCGAGTACGACAAAAATATGATGCTTCTCTGGCATCTCCTCTAATGCTTTACGAATTTCTGCCACCTGCCACAACGCTTCTTCATCATAACGTGTTAACGCTGAATCCAACCGATGTTCAAGATGAGAGTGTATCGCCATAGGATGCTGGCTGTGATAGACACAATAATGGATACGCACATTTTTAGGAGATGATATCTGTAATAACTGCTGTGCAACAGCAACTATTAGCCACATCCTGTTGTGTTGTTTCATATTTATCAAACCAGGCACAACAGATATTCACCGGAGTACCAGGCCGACCACATGCTAACTGATAATCTTGACGTCCAGCCCGATAAGCATTGAACAATGTCTGAATCAATGCAGGCGGTAATGTGGCAGATGAAAGCAATACCCGCGAACCTAATAACCCTGCCCAGTTCACTAACCTACATAAAGCCGACGAATCGTTAATATAAAAATCATCAGGTTCATCTAACACCAAATCAGAAGTGAGTAATCTCAGCATGGGTGCAATTTGTTTTCCACCACGAATACCCTCAGTAGCAAGAATTAAATGGTCGATGGTCGCTACTAACACAGGTGCGCTAAGCAGCTTATTAAGTTTATTATCTTTCCCTTTATCTTTACGTAGCCAGTGACTCAGACGCCCATCATCTAAGCTGCCGTCATATCTAACATATTGATGCTCTGCAAATAACTCTTCCGCGGATATGCTGCCTACATCAGGCTCAAGTTCCTTTTGATGAAATTGATGTAACTCTTTCACTGCCTGCGAACCAATCAGTACCGCTAAATCATCTTCTTCTAAATGCAGTCTTTTACGTAATGCATCACCGGTTTGTAGCGTTAACGTCCTTAGTCCCAAAGCGATAGAAAAACGGCATCCTTGTTTTTCATCAGCTAATCCATACATGATGCGTGCATTAGCAAAAGTTTTACCACAACCCGTAGAAGCCATGTTAATGCCAAAAAAACCTTGTTCTACTGAACGTTCACGCACAGCACACGCCGCATCAAATGCTTGATCCTGCCAGCGATATTTTTCGTCTTTGCTACGTTATTTAAATCCTTTATGCCGGGTAATCGCAGGTAGCGTTTTGCGAATATGTGGCAAGCTTCTCCCTAGTAATAAAGCATTCTGCCCGACACCAATATTGTGTTCATCTAACCGCTGCTTGCACTTGCCAGTGGTTCTATCAGTATTAGCAAATACATCATAGTTGACATCCTGCCAATCCAAAGTTGCTGGCAACGATGAATAATGATGATTGGCCAGCATTAAAACCAGTCGGGACATATGACTAATAAAACACTGGTTCAGATTGCCATATTGCAATAATGACGTTGATTGCAGCGCTCTTCGCGCAAATTTTTGCGCTTTCTGACGTCAAGTCTGACTGCGGATAGGGGTACCATTTGGGAATGTCCAAATATCACGCTTATCCTGATCACTCCAATTCTTCTTATTCGTGGGTACAACTCCCCGTGAGTTAAAACGTCGCAAATTCCCGATAATCCATAACAACTCAGTTTGGCCGCCACTTTTTATCCAATGGCAAGCAACCGCCGTATTACGGTGCGCTGTTTGCCAAGTTCTATCACCTTTACGTTCAGAAAATTGATCCAAAATTCGGCGAGTTTCTGTTAGCGCGCGTTTGTTGCATTGAGAGACTAAAAGAATATTCATCGTGCCACCTGACTCAGTTGTTGAGCGATTGTTTGCAAAGCATTAAGTGAGACAGTGAGCGTTTTTACTCATGAGGGACGTATTTAACACGGCCACCATTAATTAATATTCTGCATAAATTTCACACAAGGAAAAGTAAAATCTTCACTTAATATTGGCATTATAAGTATATTTTTGTGATAAAAATTACACTCATCATCAAAAAATGACTATTGACATATTTGATTATTATCAAAAAATGATAATGTTAATTACATCAACAACGAACGGAGAACTTGAAAATGAACACTGATTATCTGAAATCAAAGCGTGCATCATTCATCTTAGAACGTCCTTACGAAAGCTGTATCTACGGTCAGATGACTGCAAAAGGTTATGTTTGCATCGAAAGACAGAAAATGTATGTTGCAACGAATTATAAAGATAGTAGAGAATCAATTTGTATTGGGCTGTATGACATAGATATTCGTAGCGATACTGTAACATTTCTAAATTATATCAGTGATATGTTTCATGAAATCATTGATAAAGAAATACGTAATGATGAAGAAGCTAACAGAAAATGGGTTGAGGAACACAAAAATAGACTCAGAGATTCTCGCGGCCATATCATTGATTGATTATCACAAATAATGATATGGGAATTCATTTGAATAGACAATGCGAAACACTGAAAGAATATATTGATCGCCATTTCAGTGGCAATCAGTCTAAGTTTGCGCAACATATGCATGTTACTCCGTAGCAAGTCGCAAAGTGAATATCGGGTAACTGGATTGTTGTTAACAGTATTTTATATAATCCAAAGGGGTGAATAGAAAATGCATATCGACTACGCAATTGAAGGTTATAATAGATACTTAGAAATCTCAAAAAATAGAAATTCAGCTGATAAAGATTTCATCAGATTTATATGTTGTGAACCCAAAATTCTTAATGCTGCTGAATTAATAGCAAAAAGGGAAAATAATAGTATTGAATTTATTTCATGTCTATGCAATTCTATTCGTGATACTTTTAATTCAAAGTACAAAACAATTACACAAAATCAAAAATATGCTTTGAGTAATTTTTTAATTAAAAATACAACGCCGGTTGAACTGATAGCTATTGCTTTTGATATGAAAATCAATGACGTAATTTCAAAATTGGAAATTGATGGGTTTGAAAATAGGGAGATTAAGATTGGATACGATAATAAATCAGCACATGAAGATAAAAATTTTCAAGCATGGAAATATGGTGCAATTAATCCAACTCAAGATTCTGATAATGGGAAGTGGATAGATAAAGCAACAGGTGAAATATATGATGACAAATTTGATTATATAGGCTTACGGGGAAAAGAATTATCATCGTTAGCAACATTGGCTAAAAACGGCTCAAAACTTACTGGACTTAAGCCGCTCAAAGGAACAAATCGACAAATAGAGTGGGCTGAGAAAATAAGATTTGAAAAAGTAAAATCTATGACAGATTCTCAGCTATCGATAGTTAAATCGGGAAATACCAGTACACACAAGGCTCAATTTTGGATAGATCTTCGATATATTGAAGCAAGCAAAGTAGTTTATATCATAGACTTATTTTATAGCAAAGGTAGTAAGAAATGAAATTACGTGATTATCAACAAGAAATCTTTGATTGTTATCTTTAAACCACCTCTTAGGGCCTGTCTCTTGATCACAAGTCTTGCTCGATAGAATGCGCCAGTTCATAACCTTCAAGGATGGCTTGTAATTTTAGCCATCCTTCCCACAACGTTTTGACTGATGTTCTACCATTTTGTTTGCGATTTTTCCAACCACCTAATTTTGCAAGATGTTCATAGGCCCATTTAGTGGTAGGTGGGGTTTCAGGAAGCGCGGTTTTGACACTTTTCAGCCAAAGCAGTTTCCACGCTTTTGGTGACAATATTGTTTCACAGTTAATATCTTCAAGTTGCTCATTAGCAAATTTTAACTGGAATATCCTTACCAGCTAAGAAGGCATAAATTGTGGCTAATCTATCTAGATTATTTTTGCTTTGAACTCTCAGTTTTTCTACATCAGTCCCCTCACTTTTCCAGATTTTATGATATTCCTCTATTAGCCAGCATTTTTCTCTTTGAGCTACGCGTATTTGTCGTTGCCCAGCACTCTTAAGCTTTGCGACAAATTGGTATAATTTGTTTGCTCCTTCAAGAATATGTCTACTCATCATTGAACGAACCACAAAACGTTGGTTATTTGATATTTTATAGGCTAAATAGTCATAAATATCTGCTTCACGAGCACAGACAGAAATAACATTTGTCATCGCCTCACCTAAACGAGCAGTCATATTTCCAGATGCTCTTTCCCATTAATATCCTTCTTTATCTTCATAGGGTCGTTTAAGGCCATGACGACGAATGCCGCGAGTTTTTATATCTCTTGTCCACCGTTGTTGCTCTATCAGCCCAACAAGGTCATTTTTATCTGGCGCATATAACAAAATGCTGTGGGCGAAAAGTCCTCGCCAGCGGTTACCTTGATTTACATGTCCTAATTCTTTCCGTATCGAGTGATGCTGATAGCTCAACGTTGTTGTATCTTCCAAAGCAAGGAGTAATGGGTATTGCTCAATCTGATTTGCCGTTGCTGTAAATCCCGCCTCGGCAATATTATCATTGCGAATGAATCGATAAGCGCCTTCCATACTGGCTGGAGATAATGAAGATTTTACAACGGATTTACGGAGTGTAGGGCTAACTCTGAAGCCATTTTGACTAATCTTGCGGCTCTTCTTGGGTCACCGAGTTCAGCGTGGCCAAACTGCGCTTTAGCCCATTCAACATTGCTTTTAATCATCACAGAAATCCTCAAATTAAACACTTTGAAGAGCTGATCATGAGGAAAGTCTTTAGTTCAAAAAATCCTTCACATTAAGTGAAGGACTTCTGTATAAGAGATAGCCCGCATAGCGGGTGGTTTTATGTTTAAGAAGCTTACGCTACTTAAACTGGCTAAAGCCATAACAAAAAACCCCGGCATAAGCCGAGGTTCTTCGGGTTGTTTAGTTTAGCGGGACGATTTGTTACGCTAGTGACTCGGCACCATGCCGAATTATCCTTCTAAGCTAATCCTACGTATACGTCCATAAGCAGGAATAGCCGATCCGCTCACGTTTAAAATTTATGCGGCACGCTTTAATCGGATTGATGATAAAATGTATCTGGATATTTTGTCAACAAAAAACAATATCATTTTTTACGATTTACAGGAATTCCTCATGAAGTCTGACCCTTTAACATCTACGCGTACAGCCAGAAAAGGTTCAGGTATCTGATGCGGAATACAGTCTGAAGTCGTCACCCTAGTTCAATTAATGAAGCGAATGATAAGGGGGAACTAAGATGTACTCAACTGAGAATGGATTTAATTGGTTTATGTCGGATAGGCATCAAATTGTTTATCAAAAGGTCATAGAGACGATTTGTCTCTTTTTTTATATTGTCGGTTATATTTTTACGGAAATTGTCACAGGATGGATTATAGAGAGAATTAGGGAAAAGTAACATGGATCTTCAAAGGATCTCGGATATTTTGCCAGTGTTCAATACGTTCGGCATTGTGTTATCCATATATTCACAGAGCAGATCCAATAAGAGATCCTAGATAGATCAAAAAAGAACCCTAAAAGATCCCTGAATCTGGAAAGCCTTATGAAAAGAGGTCTACAGAGAATTTTGGTGTTTTTGAGAGGGGAATTCGGTGAGTTCTAGTGGGAAAAATTGAAGTTTATTCACATTAGCCATATGTTTATTAAAAATTGTAAGAATTCTTTTTAAAAACAATGTAATAAAAAAAATATCTGTTCAATGAGTCATTCGACAAATACACATTTTATTCACGACCAATCATCTCTGGATTATTTCATATTGTTCATTGTTTATTTTTTGTGTTAGGCCGCAGAAAAGATTTATCCACATATCCAAAGGTCAGATCCAATAAAAGATCCATTATAGATCAAAAAAAACCTAAAAGATCCCCGATCTCGCAAACCCTTTCTACATCAGGTTTTCAAGAAAAAGCGGTGATCTTGAGAGGGAAAAAAATGTGTTTGAACGGGGAAAAAGTGAGTTTGACAGGGAAAACGGTGAGTTTTAGACGGAACTTTAGTGTGTTTGGGTGGGAAAAATGAATTTTTATCTACACAGAAGAAAAATACTGTAGATTCTGCCAAAAAAGACTTTTGTTATTAGTGAGATAGGCTGGAATTATCATAAAATCATTGACCTAGAACTGTCACAGTTTATACACAGCGTAATCTTGAGAACTAGTTACTCTCTGCTTGTCAATAAAAATATTAAATGATATTTGTGGTATAACATACTGATAAAAAACAATAAAAAAATAAATATAGACAAAATGAGTGCGTTTGAGAGGGATTTTTCAATGCGTTTATTTTATTCTCATGTTACATTTTTGCTAACGATCCGGGTGGGGCTCTGATCGTGAATAAAAACAGTAGATTTAGGGGGGATCATCTCTGATGGAAAATTACGTCGATACAAGTGGGGATGTAGGCGTTGACACAAGCGGAGCAGGAAACGGAGAAACAGTCCTTCTCTTCAAAGACGCAATCCCAGACTCAGCAAAGTCTTCTCTGGGTAAGCTCACTGTTAATAAGGCCACAACAGTACAGCCAGTTTCGCTACTGAGGCTGGGAGTTTTCACACCAAGTTCACGTGCGAACGGTGCCGATGGTCCAGAACTCGATGTCAGTAGCAGTCTTTCTAATCTGGAAATTGCTCGGAGTGAGGGCTATACAGACGTGAAAATCACTGGTCCTCAACTCAATTATTTCCATGACTTCCGTTGTTGGGTGGCAATTATACATTCATTCAGTACCAACCCGGATGCTTTGAAAGGAAATAAGATCCGATTAAAATTTACAGAGTTTGGAGAGAAGTGCGGTTATCCGTCTAAGCGCTTTGATTCCAGACTACGTAAGGAGATCGGGAGTTCTCTGACTCGTATACGTTCCAAAACAATTACTTTTACAAAGAATCCCGGTGCAAAAAAATGCAGGGTAACTGGCCTTTTGAACAATGCAGAGTTCAATGCCGAAACAGATATAATCATACTTGAGGCGGATGGGCGTCTGTGGGATTTATATGCTTCCGATCATTTGACATTGTTACGACGTAAGCCGTTAGATGCTCTTGCTCGGAATGAAACAGCGCAAGCGATTTATACCTACTTTGAAGCTTTACCCGAACCACCGGCTCCAGTCACCTTTGAAAGGTTACGTAGCCGTTTGTTAATGCATGGTCGTATTGCAGACCAGAACAGAAAGATTCGGATTGCGTTAGAAACATTGGAGCAAATTGGTTATCTGAAATACCGGTTTAGCAAGAAAGGTTCAAAAGAGTCATCAATTGTGATCATCAATCGTAATCCGAAACTCTATTAAAAAGGGGTTTTCCCATTCAAACGCACCGGCCTTTTGGTTTTGAGGTTGGTGCTTCCCATTCAAACACACCATTAAAAGCATTTTTCTCTATAAATATATTAAAAACAATGTGCTATATAGAAATATTCCCTAATGAATAAGAGTAATACTATTTTGGTGAGTTTAAGTGGGATGGGCTATTTGGAGAAAAAAGTGAGTTTGAACGGGAGAATTATGGCCTGAAAACGGTGAGTTTCAACAGGAAAGTGCTAGATGGGTTCATGTGGGAAAGAGAGTAATACTACCCTCAAAGCCGTTAAGAACAAGGCTTTATCGAATATTGGTGAGTTTGAGGGGGAAGTGTGTGACGGCGTAACTGAGTGGGAAAAACCGAAAATATCATGGTGTGTTTGGATGGGAAGGAATGCACTTGTTTAAAAGTGAGTTTGAGAGGGAAGGATTTTAGGGTAATCATATTAATATTTTGTTAGAAAAGAGGAGGGGATGGTTAATTTCTATGTCACAATCATTTGGAAAACAAATAAAGTTTTATTCAGACAGGCTGCGGGGTGATAAACGAACTGCTCTTGATGTACAGTTCGTTAAAAGTGCTGGTAATGATTCGTTTCTGACGGTGAATTTTACTATCGCTCCCTTTAATGAACAGAACAGCTCAGTTATTTGGGATGAGAAAGTAATCATCCAGCTGTCGCGGTATGAGTTGACACAATGCTGTGCTGTCTTGTTCGGATTAGTAAAAGAGCTACGCGCAAACTTTCATGGTGAAGGAAAAAATAAGGGACTTACCATTATTCACAATGGGCCTTCTGGTTGTGGGATTAATATCTCTGATAGTGGAAGAGTAATGACGCATATGATTAATCACCAGCAGCGAATAGAACTCGGTGCCTTTATGCTCAACCGGCAGTCTCAAGCATGGGACATGAGCGTCAGTGATGTACTGGCAATACTGCGTCAGTCAATGGTTATTCAGCGGGGGTGATTGCCCCCTTCTTTTTAGCGTACCAGCAATGTGTTTAACAGGTTGAGTTTTTTCTCTGGAGCGATGGAAACGTTATTCCCATTTTTTGTTGGAATATGTGGAATTGCTGATCTTTCTTACCTGCATGGTTTTGTGATCGTTTTGTATTAGAGAAAATTCCATAATAACAATTATCATTAATGTACAGCGAATTATCATTGTAATCGAATTACTAGTCCAACATACAAAATAGGAGGCAAAAGGCTAGAGTTGTATCTGAAATTCCGTGTAGTTGGTAGGGTTTTAATTCGTGCTTTACCTCACCATCGGCAGCTGGAATTGACCTTGTTTTGTCTTTGTTTCTGGTTGAGTGTGTTTGAGAAAATAAGAGAATGGGAGAGAAAAAAAGAGAAAAAATGTGATGAGAGGGAGATGGGGAGTTGTAGCGATATTGGAGGTAAAAGAGGTCAAGCAGGGTTTTAGCGGTGGTTTTTTTAGAATTATATTGTATGTTGGACTAGTTATAGTTAGTTTCTATTATCGCTTGTACCAGCTTTAACGGTAAGACTGTAATTTAAATTGTATAATTGCCTGTTTTTGATATATATTTCTTCCGACAACGGAGACAGGTAAATTATGGACGAAAAGAAACTTAAGGCTCTCGCTGCCGAATTGGCTAAGGGCCTCAAAACCGAAGCCGATCTGAATCAGTTTTCCCGCATGCTCACTAAGCTGACCGTCGAAACGGCGCTGAATGCTGAACTGACTGAGCATCCTGGCTATGAGAAAAACCTAATACCCCTAACGGTTACTCATCTAAAACGTGACTCAGTGATGAAGGGGAGATTGAACTCAGGACACCTCGTGATCGAGAAGGTACCTTCGAGCCACAGCTGATTAGAAAGCATCAGACGCGCATCATTCAGATGGACAACCAGATTTTATCCCTCTATGCCAAAGGCATGCGCGGCCACATTTAAAGAAATGTGTCACCCACGCTGATATCAACAGTGACCGACGCGCTCAAAGAACAGGTCACCGAATGGCAGAATCGCCCATTAGACAGCCTGTATCCGATTATTTATCTTGACTGTATCGTCGTGAAAGTTCGTCACAATGATTAGCAAAAGCTGGCATGCGTATTGGGAAAACCTCAACACGTTCTTCGGGTACCCCCCTGATATCCGTAAGGCCATCTATACAACAAACGCGATCGAATCATTAAACAGCGTCATCAGACTGGCAATAAAGAAACGCAAGATGTTCCCGACGGACTACTCAGTACGTAAAGTGATTTACCTGACGATACAGGCCGCCTCGAAAAAATAGAGCATGCCAGTCCATCACTGGCGGCTGGCTATGAGCCGTTTTATTATTCAGCCAAAAAGCCGATTTGGTTGTGCGTGATTTACCAAGTGAAACAGACGAACAGAAGGAAGGAGACTAATATTTGGTGACATCCAAGAATTCACCGGCGTAAAATACCCCACACTTTTTTATGTTTTCCTTGTTCATGTTATGTATTAATGCTAATGTATGCATACAATAGCATTAATAATGGTAACGAGTTATGGCGGATGAGTCACCAATAGAACAAGCCATGTTCTACTTTCTTAGGAACTACAGATATACAAATGACAGCTTAGAATTCGATTACCAGGTTGAACTCAGTAAATACAGTGATGACACCTGGGAAGCACCGCAACGCGCTGCCCGTCTCAGTGCAGCAGTCAAGCGCTACAAAACTTATGAGATGCTTTGTTTTATATTCAAGATTGCACGTGAAACCGAGCTGGACTTTACCCCCCTTGTTGTAAAACGCCTGTGCAATAGCCTTTTTGGTAGACAGGGCAGCCAGGCGGTCATTGTTGATATTTTCGGTCAGGAGGGGCGTACTCATCGCAGTAATGACAGCTCACAAAATATTATTGAGGAAGTCACCGCGAAGTACCGCTCCTTAGCGCAGATCCATTGGGTTACTACCTTGAATAATATTGAAAAGGTTAAGCGTGGTTACAGAAAAAAAATCAGAACCACAAAAAATTAAAAGGGGGATAAATCAGATATTAATGCTAACGTATGCGTACAATAGCATTGATTAAGGAAAATACGACATCACGAGTACCCAAGGAACTGGTCACTACCCCTAAACAGCAGCTTCGCAAGCTGGACTATAAAGGCGGTCTACATTTAGCGAAGATCTTTTTAGAATCACAATTCTTTGTGGATTAAAAAAATCATCTATTTTTTTAAGATGAGAAATAGCCCTACTAATAATCTTGCTGGTCTCGTTTTGATATAAGCGAAACGAACTTGATAAAATCCACTTTGCTTGTTAAAAGTATGGACACATATCAATCCCTGTGTAAACGAGGTAAACGGGGAAAATACCAGCCTTTATCGGAGAATAAGACAATAAATATCTCTGAGACTTTCCACGAATTGGAAACAGAACTTATAGAGCTACGAACCCAGCTGGCCTCTGTTGCTCCGCTTAAGGCCTGTGTATGGGTGCTCCCTCCGACTGAAGCAGGGAATGAAAATTTACCGATAAACCATATTCAACCTGAACTTCGTCTCAGCCACGCAGCTGTTCATACAGCTTGCTCATCTTTCTCGGATCTACATATCCGGGATGGACTTTCACAAAAAGCATCACGTCGCACCACCGGCGTTTTGTGGTATGCGAGCAACAATGAACAGTTTAAACAGAATATAAAGGTTCTGGTTGAAGGCATTAACAAGAAAAAAAATGCAATTCAGAAATATGTGACGCAAAACTATATCGGACGCCAGCGCTTCCAGATCCTTCACAATGCCTGCCCGGGAGTTATGACTCTACATCTGTACCGTCAGTTACGGTTTTGGTGTGATGAAAATATAGAGCTTGTCAGCTTCGGCTGGAGGCAAAAAAGTCTCTTTAGCACTCTTAATAAAGCCGAGCTTTTAGCTCGGACGGGAATTGAGAGTGATGCATCAGCGGATAAAGCGACCCCGATGATGCAAATGATAAAACAAATCATCAATATCCCTGAAGAACGACTTCGACTACGTCGTCCAGTGAAAGCACAGCCTACTGCAAACATCGCGATTCGCCGCCCTGATATGCCAGGGCAGGTTGAGCGCATTACAGTAACGTCTATAATGCCATTTATCATTATTCAAGATGAGCATCTTAAAATTCGTCCACTTACCGAATTTCATCCACAAGCAATCACACCTCGTACTGATCGGGTTAAAACTAAGGTAATTGGAACTCTATACGGTGAAAATATCGAGGTGATTCTATAATCCCTCACTAACGTATCACGCTAAGATAGTCATATTTCGTCAGTTGTTTTGTATGTGATAGCCTGTATGCAGGTCACGTGATTGGATGTAGCCATAACTAAATAATGAATAAGCGATGGTTTGCGCTACTGCTACATGTAACGACTCGCAATCGTAAACGGTCATACTCGCATTTATCCGCTTTTGACGATAACCATGACGCGTTATGAAGGTGTTCGAGTTCGGCTTTCTGTTCATCGGTAATGAATATTTTCATGACGGATACCATGAACCTCATTTGGGCGAAAATCAAGCAGTTTCAATGAGCACGGAGCACGGGTATAAATAATAAGTAAGCAGAGTTTAACTGTATTGGTAAAAAAAAGAATAATTATCAGTAAAACTATCTTAGAGCGCTCGACAAGATAAGCGCTCTATTTTCTAATTAATTGGTATTTTATGTCATTGAAATAGTGCTTATAACACTAGTCTCCGATATTCTCGTCCTCTATCACAGTTGTACAGAGCAGTCGTAGA
The DNA here is from genome assembly GCF_026153155.1 of Photorhabdus aballayi. NCBI lineage: Bacteria > Pseudomonadati > Pseudomonadota > Gammaproteobacteria > Enterobacterales > Morganellaceae > Photorhabdus > Photorhabdus aballayi. Next base: position 18,499 of record NZ_JAPFCD010000053.1, read on the forward strand.
GGAAGACTGATGACCGAGTAGTCGTTGAGTGTTTACACGCTGTCCCCTGTATAAACGTTCAGACAAAGACCTTTGTTCATGAAATGAAGGGGGATCACCTTCCCAGGAATCAAGGGAATAGGCAATATTTCTCGCATGCGCAAACCAGAAACTTAGTGACCAAGGGCTAACTTGACGGTCACCTAATAGGTAATTTTTTCCCGGACACATATCAATCACAGTTCTCAAATTCAGATTGAGCTCCGCGGAGTACAAATCAAGAGGAAGGGCGATTTTTTGTCCTGTTTTTCCCTGATTAATATGCAAATGATCATCAAAAATGTGATCACGGCGCATTGCTGAAATATCACCACGCCGCTGAGCCGTGATCATGGCAAGTAACATAGCGTGATGCGCATATCCGGGGCAAAAAACTTGCGCCGCATTATAAATACGTTGCCACTCTGGTAATATCAAACGTACACGTTTTACAGGTGTTCTCGGGGATTTCAACGGTTCAGCAGGATTTATTGTTATCCAGCGATTTTCCTGTGCCGTCCTGAAAATATCACGTAACAAAATATAAGCATTTTTTGCTGCACTGTTTTTTCCCACCAAAACATATGCATGAATAAATTGCGCAGCGTCATGTGGGACAATTGAGCCAATTGGAATATCACCCAGTACTGAATCTATTCGTTCCAGCATAGAATGCTTGTCTTTTAAAGTGTTCGTCTTCAAGCCACGTAAGTTTAATAGTTCTTTGTAAATTACCAGCCAGTCAGAAAGTGGGCGCATTGATGGTCGAATCCAGCCAAAACAAATTGTTCCAATACGCTGAATAATGTTCATAATTCTGCTCCGATTAATTAAATTCGATTTTTTAACTAAATAACCATTAGTAATACTATGGACGTATTACAAAAATATTTAAGCATTGGTTGCCAATTCCATATGCTAAATACAGATTTTTTTACTACAACTCACAAAAACCAACAAGACTTGGATTACTATGATTTATATTCATTTACCTCCATGACTGTACGGCAGTGCACAGTTACATATTAACTTTAACCTGCTGACTGTTAAATAGCATAGCTGTTAAAAAGTGAAAAAATATTTTTATATGAAATAATGCATTTATCCATAAAGTTAATAAATTACAGCTTATTTAAAATAAGATAGCCGAAAAAATACCATCACATACTTAGGTCGTCTATCCCAAGATCTATGCAGTAAGTAAGAATTGTTACCTGTAAAATGTTCAATGATGATTTAACGGCCATCAACAAAAATCAGTATTTCTTAGTTTCGCAGCCAATTTCAATAGTGATATCATCGAATACATCAAAAGTTGTATTAATTTTACCATGCACTTAAATATTAAAAAGCTCAGTGTTACCCAATTTACTAAGTCTCCAATTAATATTTTTAAATTTGATTAAAGATATAATCTATATCACGGATATTACGATATTGAATATAAACATTACAGGTAAAAAGTGATTATTTATCGCCATCATTTCAATCAGAACCCCTCTACTCATGAGTTATTTTCATTCACCTATTTTATTAGCTAATAATCTTATAATGACTCATCTCCAGAATCTATTGCCGTTATATCAATCACTCATATAAACTATTTCGGTATCATTAAATAAAAACATTAGGTTGTTTATTTATGTATCTCATATTCCACTCCATCTGAATAATGGTGAATTATCTCTATAATTAAAGAAATGCCCTGAAAATATCAGAGCATTTTTTAAGTTAAACACATTTCTTACTATTAGCGCCGTAGTATGGTGTAAGAAAATATCATATTACGAAGATAATCGTTGTCAACTTTATTATCAATGATTTCACCGGTCTCAAGAATCAATCGATGAGTTGGTTCTTTTGAGCAAAGAATCATGAGCCGCATTTTATCTTTTATAAGCCAACTATCATTGCTCGCAAGACTAAGCCAGTGAGATTTGAGCAAGATATTACCCTGACTATCGCAAGGCATTTCATTAAACTTCGCCGTCCAGTTAGCATCAATTTCCGTTTCTTTATTGATAGGCCCGTTCTCACCTCTAATATCAACAGAACCATAAAATAGGAACTCACCATCAACAAGGTGAACTTTACCGTCACTCCATCTTGAATATCCTAATCCAATATTTTTAGGGATATTTACCAACGTTTGATATTGAACACCTTTAACTGAATACATCATGTTTCAATCTCCTTTGGTATAGTCACTGTGTGAAAATAGAATTCAACCACTCCAGATTTAACTAACAAATGCAATATTATTACTCTGTGAATAAATAATTTCATATTCCTTTAAATAATTCATTAATTTTTCCATTTGAGTAGAGAGGCTTTTCCTGTTTCTGTGGCGACTTCTAAATCAACAGAGTTTTGTAGCAATGAGAGTATTTCATTTGCTTGTTGTAATAATTCTGCTTGCTGTTGTTTTGCATCGTTGATTTGATGAGATCTTAAGAGGTTTTTATCAACTACCCATTATTTTCCGGTCCATCTCTTCCTGCAACTCCTTCTATTTTAGTTTTAGGGTGAAATTTCAGAAAGTCAGGGAGTTCATTGATATTAAGGTGAATATAGCGCTCTCTATTGTGCTGACCTTTTCCAACAGACACAAGCCACACCATCAAATAGCTAAGAGTCTTTATCTGTTTCAACTTATCGAGCTGTTAGTTTCATATTTCTAGCATCCTCGCCCCTCACAGCTATGGGGGTATTTTTTTAGGGGGTACAAAATATACCCCCTAATTAGGGTATATTGCAATAGATATAAGTAGACAGTAGTAGAGCCTAAGTTGGGGGTTTCTGTTGATTTTATAGGAAAAAGTAGACTTTATAGGGAGTAAGTAGAAGTGGCGGAGGAGGAGAGATTCGAACTCTCGGATGGTTTCCCATCGGCGGTTTTCAAGACCGCTGCCTTAAGCCGCTCGGCCACCCCTCCGCAATGGCCTGCACTATAAACAGCACCGAGACAGATGTAAAGTCTCCTCCTGTCCGATTGCCGTAAATTTACCCTTTTTCACGGTCATTGGCTTATTTTATCCTCATACGTACATACCATCCTTGGGTACAGAAGTGATTTTTGCTAAATTACAGCTACTTTTCTTTGATGGTTATTAATGATTATGTTGGTATTCGAAGGTCAAGAAATCGAAACCGATGCGCAAGGTTATCTGAAAAACAGTAGTGACTGGCAGGAAGCAATAGCTTTACTCCTCGCCGAACAGGAAGAAATCACTTTGACTGAACAGCATTGGGAGGTCATTCGTTTTATCCGGGAGTTTTATCAGGAGTTTAATACATCCCCGGCTATCCGTATGTTAGTAAAAGCAATCGCCCAAAAGTATGGTGAAGAAAAAGGCAACAGTCGCTATCTTTACCGTCTATTTCCCAAAGGGCCGGCAAAGCAGGCAACTAAAATTGCCGGGCTGCCGAAACCAGTAAAATGTATCTAATCAATAATCCAGTTCAGTGGCGGACACTAAAATCTACAACATCCTCCACTGCGCAGGCTTGAAATGAAAAGTTATCTATTCGTGCTCCCGGTGGACCACCCAGCTCCAGCCAATGGGTTAACTTATTTAGTTGTTCACTGTCACCATAAGCTACAATTTTGACACTACCGTCATGTAAATTACAGACATAACCTGTCAGCTTATTAAATTTCGCCCAACGAAAAGTTTGATAGCGAAATCCAACCCCCTGAACCCGGCCATAAACATAAATTGTTATCCCATATTTAATCATAATTACCCCCTATCAACCCAATCACCTTGCGGTATCGCTCACATATATAGCTAAGCACACGACTGTTGGTTGTGTTTTATATTTACTACAGCTAATCTGAAACAGATGAAGTCACGCTCGCAATTAAAGCAAAAAAAGACTTCAACCACCAGGTATGCTCTTGTAATTCACCTTACTGCCCTTATATCAATGTCAATGCAAGATCTTCTTTGGAGGTGACTATGATTATCGCCAGCAAATTCGGTATCGGCCAACAAGTACGTCACAAGCTTCTTGGTTATTTAGGCGTCATCGTGGATATTGATGTGGAATACTCTCTGGACCAACCCCAAGAGGATGATATTGCAGCCAATGCTACTTTGCGTTCCGCTCCTTGGTATCACGTTGTGATAGAAGATGACAACGGTCAACCTGTACATACTTATTTGGCTGAAGCACAATTAGCCTATGAAACATCTGATGAACATCCAGAACAACCTTCTCTAGATGAGCTAGCAGAATCCATCCGCAATCAGCTACTGGCCCCGAGGCTGCGCAATTAATCCCCCATTTACACTTAAACAACTTAAGGCAGTTATCGTGTTTTAAACTGCCTGATCTATAAATTTAGTATGATGCTTCATTTTCTTCATCCTCTTCAAGAATATTCTTCTCATCAATACAATCATCACAGATATCTTGTTCATATTGATGTAATTCTACATTACAGTAGGGGTCATGTGGAAAAACTGACAAAAACGTAACGTAGTTGCAATATCAATGAATTAACCTCTCCTTTTTTGTCATAAAGTAGACTTTATAATAGATAATAATTTTGACGAATATCGTTTGATTCGAACATACTGAATGAATCGAACAATATTTAGCGAGGTACTAACCATGGATGCATTTTCAGCCAATAAAGCCAGAACCCAATTCGGTGACATGCTACTAAAAGCACAATTTGCTCCAATCCAGATCAGTAAAAACGGAAATCCAGTTGCCGTAGTTATCTCTATTGATGAGTACGAAAATATTGAAGCACTTAAATTGAGATTGTTACAGTCGAGAGCCGCTCAGACCAAAGCTGATATCAGGGCGAATAACACCGTTGATGGTGAAGTATTTTTTAATGAATTGGAATCAGGTCAATATGACTAGATCTTAAAATTTAAGGAGAAGCAAAATGCCCGCTGTCGAACTTAATGAAGAACAACTTCAAATGGTGAAGATCATCCATAACCATGTCATCCAGTTTCCTCTTACAGAAACTGGGGATGAGCAATTACTGCAAACTTGCTATGACTATATGGATACGTTCAAGCAGGTGATAAACAGTACGTCACGAATTCAAATGAATTACATTTGCCAGCAGTACGATGGATTTTATAGGTTCGCAAAACTCATGGAAATGCTGGCAAATGATACTATAAACGTTCCGAGGGATCATTAATTCTGCCAATTACTTATGTCGAATACTGCTTAACACTAGACTCTCCGTCCGACCTTATCGAAATCCGCTGCTTTACCGTGAAGCAATGGGGGGAAGCGCAATCGAAAAAATACCTATCCGAGATCAGCGTCTACTAGCTGAAACGCCTTCCCTATGTAAGTCCAGACCAGACATTGGAATGAAGGTATTGAACTAGTCACGTTATTGATTCCGTAGTTTATGAGCAACAATTGGTCGTTTTTGACAGCCATATTGTACATTTTTAAAATGTACAGATTGTTATATCCCTATATCTTCGACTTCTTCTTGCTATCATCACAACGTTTGTTGTCATCGGCTTGGGTTAGACACCAGACATAGGAGCTACACTCAGGATCCGAGATGGAGGGATTACTATATTTCTCGATAGCACCCTTAAGTAAGCCATCAGGGTTGCTAAACGAGTAACGAATTTTATAAACGGTAGGTTCAATAGGATCTTTACTGATATCGTGTAGAAAATAATCCACCATTTCCTGCTGCTAATCCGCCCCAAAAAATCCTGCTTGTCACGTTGTGGTGCCGGTAGGCAATGACTCCATCAATACCTTGCTGTTTTGCCTGAACCTCAGCGGCTTTCATTGTTTCGTCGATGTTCATCTGCAACTTAACCCGACTTATCGATAGTTCCGTGACATCCGAATTCCAGATCGGAGGTTTTTCATCTTCAGTCGTAAAACTGGTACCGTTATTCTCCGGGGCTGAATCACCATAAATTAATGGTGTGTCACCCTGAATTATATCTGTTCAGAATAGAGCGGAACAATTTCAATCATCTTCGGAGAAAAGGGGGGAGGAGATTGACAACTGCTGGCTAAGATTCGCTCGCAAAACCGTGATCAAAATAAATTTGTTTTGCCTGCACGGCCATACTGGCCGTCACAAATGCTAGAGAGCAGATAAGCATTTTGCTATTCATTGGTACCACCACAATTGGAGTGTTTCAATCACGATACCAGCGTTCATTTTTTGTTAGAGAACAAAATGGGGACATTCTGCGGCCAAAACCTGGTGAACGTATTGTAAGCGAAGAGAACTCTATTTACTCTGCTATGACACGTTGTGTAACAGCACAATACATTGATTTATTGAGGCTGATTTTAGAAGAGAAACCATGAGTATCAAGCACACAGCCAAGTATCAGCAACTGGTTACTAAGTTACGTGAAGTTTTCCTGATTGACCGACCAGAGTTGAACTTTGGAATCTATCTTATCCTTAGTGTCCACTCTGGAAAACCGTCTTTTGAAAAAAGTACAGGCTGCGTTAACTATTGGGAATGCGAACTTGAAGTGATGTTTAAACAAGTCATTCCATTGCTCCAGTCTATTACTGATTATTATTATCGAATTAATTGTACTTATGGGCATTCAATAGTTGCTGACTCTTATTTATATGATCGTGAACCAAAAAGATATTTAAATATTACACATCATAAACATCTTGACCCTAATGGTCAGAAGTAACATTTAGGGCACTCAATATCCCTGTCTACACCAACACGAAATGAAAAAAGATTTATGCTCAAAAAAACAGCTCGCTCAGGAACCTTTACTGATAACATGAAACTCCCTGTTCACCGGTGGTTTCGCTATTCTGCTGGTTTTTCGGCTGAATGGATACATTCTGAGATTTTAAAATTTCAAGAAGAAACGGGTAAGAAAGCAATAATTCTTGAACCTTTTGCTGGCTCAGGTACAACCAACATTGCCGCCGATTTTTTTAATGTCAGCTCTTTCGGATTTGAGGGGCATCCCTTTGTAGCAAGGATCGCAGGAGCAAAACAGCTTTGGTATTTAGATACAAACGACCTAAGTGATGCAAGCGAAGAACTTATCGCATACGCATCGTCTTTAAATACAATGCCGGATCCTACTCGCTATAATAAAAGTAACCTTTTGGGGAAATGTTACTCCTTTGGTTCATTTAATAAACTTGAACGATTAAAAATTGCATACGAGAAATTATCTAATGCTGAGCCACTCTGGGAGTTAATCAGACTAAACATAACATCAATACTGAGAGCATGCAGCCATGCAGGCACAGCTCAATGGCAATATGTATTACCCAATAAATCCAAATCTAAAGTACTTGATCCCTTTGATGCCTTCCTTGGAAAGCTTGAAATGATGAAAGCCGATATGCTTCATGCAATTTCGTCAGGTTGGCAGAATTGCTCGCATATTGAACATAAAGATGTGAGACAACCGTTTAAAGCAGAAAAGTGTAACTTGCTAATTTCATCACCGCCATATCCTAATAACTATGATTATGCAGATGCAACAAGACTAGAGATGATGTTTTGGGGAGAGATAAATGGTTGGGGAGACCTCAAAGATGTTGTCAGACCTTCACTGATGAGATCATGTTCTCAACACTCATCTTCAGATAAAATCAACTTGGATGAAGTTCTCAGTAATCCACTTCTCTATCCAATAAAAGATGAAATATCTGATGTAACCAAAAAGTTAGACATAATAAGACACAGTAAAGGCGGTAAAAAATCCTACCATACCATGATTGCCGCTTATTTCTTAGACATAGCCAAAATATGGGTAAATATTCGTAAAAATATGGAGAAAGATTCAAAAGCCTGCTTTGTTATTGGTGATTCCGCCCCATACGGCATACATGTTCCTGCTGAAAAATGGCTTGGGGAACTTGCTGTTTCTGCCGGTTTTTCCTCCTTTAGCTTTGAAAAGCTAAGAGATAGAAATGTTAAATGGAAGAATAGAACACATACAGTACCTTTACATGAAGGTCGTTTATGGGTTTGGAATGGAAAATACAAAAAACACTCAAATATGTAGTTTATAATCCATTTATATGGACATAACTTCCAATTTCAAACTTTAAAGGAAACTAAAGACTTTATTGCTTGTCTAAATATCAGGGTTCTTTCTAATATATCCTTGATCTAATAATACCTTGGCAGCATCGTCGGATATTGCAGCAATATCGTTACGAATTTGCTCCGAATCACTTACTGATGATGCCAATTTTGTATAGTTAGTTGAAGGCATAATATCCATAATACTGCTGGCTGCTATCAAATAGCGGCGTATCGCAAGCAACATAATCTTTCCTCCAATTATTAAAATATTGTCAGTTTAAATTGGTAAAAGTCTAATAATTCATACAGACAGAACAACTAAGTAATATAGTGGTGTACATCACAGTGATATCAATATCAAATTATATCATTTCTGAGAATGACATATGACACAAGAGTTGAGTCCAATTGAAAAAAATCGATGAGAATGCTCAGCCTGAAGAGAAGAGCGATATCTATCTGGATAAACTGTTTGATTTTCTCGTCGAGGAAATTAGGGAGAGAGATGCTCCGCTGACATATGATGATATCGGTAAGACGCTAGGGTATACGAAAGGACTGGGACATGATGACCTCTATGGCATGCCTTGTCTGACCACGGTTCGGAAGAAAATCATTGAATATGTGGCAAAGTATATGCGTCGCAATTCTAACGGGCCATCAGTTTATGCCATAGCCTGTGCGCTAAGCTTTTCCAACAACAAAACACGACGTCACGTTGATTATTTAGATAGCTTTGAGCTTGTTAGTTACAGTCCTAAGCTCATGAGGTGATCGTAATTTATCCTAATGACTACGACAGCAAAGCCGGGGAATAACAGGTTATATCGGAAAACTATTAGATCAAGTTCTAGCTTGCGATGAAACGCATTACTCAAGAGAAATACCTCAAGGTGATTGAGTAGATTTTTCTGAGCTACCTGCTATCCGGTTCGACATTGCTCTCTTTCGCCATATCTGTCATTTATAAACTGGTACCAGAGGAGACAAGAGGATTACTCACATAGGAAGACTTGCTGGTGGCCTAGTGGTGGTTTGCTTATCTATATGTACCCCTGTTCTACCTCTATCGTAGATTCGGCGTGACATGCCAGGAGTCCTCTGCTGCATTACTCACTATAGCGGTCATGCCTGACAGTATAATGGCTGCAAAGTGTCATCCTATTTCATGGTAATCCGTAATTTGAGTTGGTAGCCTGCCGGTTGCAGAAAGTTGTTGTTCATACATGTGCAGGTGCCTCTGTGGGGGAGGAATCAACATAGGCCCTAACCAATTCAAGGTGACTTCTATGAAAAAATCTCTGCTGAGATTATCCGCAGCGATGGGGGTACTTTCATGTTCTCTAGCTATGGCTGCGCCTTCCGTAGATCCAAACTCGGTTTATGGTGAACCACCAGCGGCTAATTCTGGGCTAACGCCGCCGCAACAACAGCGGAGCACAAACGACCAGAGTGCTATCATCGTTCTTCGTCTGGAAAACTTCAAACTAATGGGTACTTTTACGGTGCCGGAAGAAATTGGGCATCTGAGCGTTATGCAAATCAATAACAAAACCTATGTGTTATCCGAACAGCCGGATAAGCGTCTGACGGGCCTTTGGAGAGGTCGCAATGAAGTTGGTCAGGAAGCGTTATGTGGATATCTGAATAACTCTATGCGTGTACAGAAGTGCTATTACATTCTTTTTCGCGAACGCTAAAGTAAAAAGAGGGGACTTCCTCTCTTTTTAAATCTGTTTAAAATGATCATAACATTAGATCTGAGCGCAGTATATAAGGAAGTCAGCCTGGCTTATGACCGGCTTGGCATAAAATTGGGGTGATAATAAAGAGAGAAGTGGAATTCATCCTGAATGAATCGTGCAGGGAAGATACAAGGATGTTTCTGACACGACGACTTTTGCTTCTAGAAATTGTCAACCAACTAAACTACAACGAGGGCTATCATTAGTCTTCCCGTTCCAGTGCAATGAGCGACATCAATTCAGTCATGAAACGCCAGAAATACAAGCCGGTGTCTTTTGTCTGCAAAATAAACAGTTCAGTTATAAGTGAGAACCCAGTACTAAACCAGTCCTGAAGATTTCGTCACCTAGCTGACCCATGTTTTATTGATTTTATTTCAGTGGGAAGAGCAAATGACGGACTAGGGTCTTACCCTTCGTACTGTCAACATTCAGGACACATGCCCATCTGAATCCATGCGTGATTCTAGGCGCTGAGAAAAAAAGAGGCTATGCATCTTTGATGCACAGGCGAAACTGGAATCCTCTCGCTTCGAAGCAGATGCCATTCAGGCGCTTGCTGAAGGTCAGCGAAGGGCCAACGAAACCCCAGTGGTAAGAAAGCCCTGACGTTCCAGTTGGCAACCAACTACATCAATATGCTAAGCGCGTTGTCCACCAGCGATAACAGTAAAGTTATCGCTATTCCAGCTAATATTTCTCAGGCTATAGGCGGACTGGTCAACGCAGGAGCACTATTATCGGCCAGTTCGATTGCTAGTAATCAGGCATCTAAATAAGGTTGAGTGAAACACAAAACAGTGTTATCTCTGATAGCTATCTTTGTGCAACAAGATCTACATAAATCGCTCGAATATTAAAGCAATGACATGAGAAAGTATCTTTTTTGTTTACTGGCGATTTTATTATTAAGCGGTTGCAGTTCAATGAGGCTTGGCCTGTCACTGGACGAACGATATGAACAAGCTTATCAGGACATACTCATAAAGCCATCTGAAGCAAATATGAAACGCTACATGGACCTAAGTAAAACCGTCGCAGAGCTCGACATGAAAGAAGCGAATGCAAAGGCCAAAGCGGCCACCCGAGAAAGTGATAAAGGCTTTACTGAGTATTTCCGAGCATATGGGAGTATAAGGTTTTAAAAATCCCCAAAATAAGGAATCATGAAATGACGAATACAAAAAACCATGCAGATCCAGCCTTTTACACCGGTGCAGTCTGGGCTGCATCAGTGCTACTACGGCAAACCGGTAATAGTGACGGAGCCCGTAAAATTCTTGACCACATTCCTCAGCTGGATCGTGTGGCTGCGCTAAGCTGTGAAGAAGACCTCTTTCATCTGCGCCAATTCGTGGATAAAACCTTACCATTGGGTAAGAATGCACAGTACACAAAATTCGGCGTTGCACCGTTGGATCAACTCGGGCGTGTTATTGCTATCCAGGACACGGAACTGGAAAATTACACAGCCCCTGAAGAAGGTATGCTGTTTTGGTGCGTGTGTGCCACGGATGAGCACGGTAACCAGCACGTACTGATTGATCGGTTGGATTATCTGGAAGAAGCACAAAAACTGGCAAAAACACTCTCTCAATATATCTCGGTATCGGCTGAGATAGTAAATAAAACGAAATTAATACATTCAATCTGAAATTCCACTCAATAATATCCTCTTATTGCCCGGCAAATCCCAAACACCGGGCTTTTTTTGTCACCAGACCAACTCATTGTATTTTTCTATTCATTTACATAGCGATAACTTCAGCTTGAATATCAAATCACAACCAGGAAATGTTGACGATGTATAGCGAAAGAGCAAAGAATGAATGCTTTCTTAAAGCTCAGTCTACAATAAAAACCATTCATTATATTGTGTTTACATTAACCATTATTCTGTCTTCTTGTAATCGGTTGTATAGTCATTTTACTGAATCCGGCCAGTGTGCCGATCATATAACAACAAAAACGCAATCATTGCAGCCCCAGCTCGTGCCAAGTAAAAAGAATGTTAATTTCTTCAGAGACGATCACTGACCAAGCACTGGCCGGATCGTTGCAATAGTCTAAACCTGTTGTTTTTCGGGCTTTATTGACCCAAATCATTAATTTCAGCATCATCTATTTTCTGATATGACTCAGCTAGACCAGCGAAACTGAAAATCCATGTTGAATCGCGTTATCAAGTTCAAAAATAGTATCTTTTTCTATTAACAACAGCCTTAGCGCCTCATTGTCTCTTAAGTATTGTTCTCTTTTCTTCATATGACCTTCCTGTTCAGGAAGAGAATTCAAACAAGTTCCCTGCCAAATACGTATACTGCAACTGCCATATTCCTAGCTATATCAGCACTTTCTTCTGTCAACACATCATGTGCTTCATCCTGATAACGTTGAATAGCTTCCCGAACTTCAAAGTAAAAAGCACTGTACGATACGTGTAGATTCACATCTTCAGTCATTATTTCATCCTAAATTTAGCTATGCCCGTCAAATCCGAATTCAAAAGGGTACTTTAGTTTCATTAAACTACCCATTAATCACTGGCCCCTAATCAGTTGGGTACTAGATAGTCAGGGAAGAGGCAAACGGTATTGAACCGCTCAGCTTTCACTTCCGGCTACAGGAGGTGGTCAACGTTTGCCGTTACCTGAAAAAAACCGATACGCAACAGCATTCGTGCTAGCTAGAAAAAAATTCAGGAAACGAACAAAGGCCGCAGAATGAATTCAATTCTAAATAGCCGTGATGAATATTATCATTTCGTCACTATAATAACATGCGCTGGCTTAAGTTAGCATAATGATCACCTTCACCTTTGCCCGGTTCATCCGGGCATCTTTTTGCCTTTTGAAAGGACATTGTTTTGCAGCCATTTTCGCTTACATGATCAATGGGTGTCTCATATTCTTACATTTCAAATCAGACCGTAAGATAATTTTTGAAAAAAGATGGCTATAGGTTATTCGTCAGCTGGGTGGCTTCCGTAATTATAGAGGGTATCAAGCATCGAATTTACTTTTTAATCGGAGGTTATATGTCCAGCAGAGGTATAAACAAAGTTATTTTAATCGGTAACCTGGGAAAAGACCCGGAGGTCCGCTATATGCCAAACGGCGGTGCAGTGACTAACATTACTCTGGCGACTTCTGAAAGCTGGCGCGATAAACAGACCGGTGAGATGAAAGAGAAGACTGAATGGCATAGGGTTGTTTTGTTTGGCAAATTGGCGGAAGTCGCGGGTGAATACTTACGTAAAGGTTCACAGGTTTATATCGAAGGTTCTCTGCAAACCCGTAAATGGCAGGATCAGAACGGTCAGGAGCGTTATGCCACAGAAGTGGTAGTAAACATGGGTGGAACTATGCAAATGTTGGGGAGCCGCGCTGGTAGTAGTTTCCAAGGCCAACCACAAGGCGGCGGTTGGGGACAGCAACCACAGCAACAATCTCAGCAGTTCAGCGGTGGTGGCGCTCCTTCACGTCCAACTCAATCTTTTGCTCCACAGAGCAATGAGCCGCCAATGGATTTTGATGATGACATTCCATTCTGAGTGCGCCGTTTTGCTTTGTAAATCAAGTGCTTAAGGTTATTTGCAATCAAAAGTATAGGCTGTTGGAAAGCTTATTGCAAGCCTGACTTATCCTTGCTTAGTAATAAGCTTGAACCTTGAAAAAGGAAGGGGAGTGCAGCATGTCAGGGAAAAGGCTGGTGGCGGGGAAACTATCTACTTTGCGCCAGTCATTGCAAGTCCTATAAGGTTAAACCTGATTGGTTGAATCACAGTTCATAGTGGGTTTCGGGATATCTTTGACTCACGATAGTTTAGGAGTCTTACCAAAGTTTATGACAATTATAGCTAGAAGGTTGTCATATCCAACAACTTTGGCACCTGCTCGGTGAGAGTGGAAATTGGACGTAAGTGGAACCTAAGTAGGACGCATCTTGAATACAGAGAAATGCGGGATCATCTAAGTTGGTTTGAACTAAACAACCAATATGATGACAGAGTCTCCATAGTACCCAATGTAGCTCTGTAATGGAGTAGCAATCGGTTTCAATCCGATCTGAAACCTAAGTATAAGTGATAGAGCAATTTATTTCGAAAGCTTAGATGTAGGGGGAAGGGAGACAGTTAGACACAATACTAATAGAAGCGAGGTTCGATAGTCAGTGCTATCAGCAAGAACACTCAAAGCTCTAAGTGGTATTAACAAAGCAAGTGTACAAGGACATAAGGTCAAGAAATTACACAAGTTAATGTGTAACAACCTTGATTTATGGGCAACGGCATATGCCAACATTTACTCTAATCGTGGTGCCATGACGAAAGGGGTGAATGACAATACGCTTGATGGAATGGGTAATGACAGAGTTCTAAACCTAGTCAGCCTCATTAAATCTTCGGATTACCGCCCCAAACCTTGTAGACGCACTTACATACCCAAGGATGCAAGGAAGCCTAATGGTAAGAAACGACCTCTTGGTATTCCTAGTGGTGATGATAAGTTAATTCAAGAAGTCATGAGAATGCTTCTAGAAGGAATTTACGAACCGTGCTGATGGCACGACAGCAACCACGGGCGATAAAGCCGGTGGGAGGACTGCTGTAAAATCGGCAAAGCCATTTCCTGTGAGTAAGCGACAGGTGTGGGAAGCGTATAAACGAGTGAAAGCTAACCGTGGTGCGGCAGGTATTGACGGACAGACACTGGCCGGGTTTGACGAGAATGTTGCAGACAATCTCTACAAGCTATGGAACAGACTGGCTTCGGGCAGTTATATGCCGCAGGCGGTAAGGCGTGTGGAGATCCCCAAAGCTGATGGTGGTGTGCGTCCGTTCGGTATTCCTGCTGTGTCGGACAGAATCGCCCAGATGGTCGTTAAACAGGTACTTGAGCCTGTACTGGAACCTCTGTTCCATGCCGACTCGTATGGCTACCGGCCGGGGAAATCTGCTCACCAGGCGATTGCGCAGGCGAGAACACGCTGCTGGAAGTTTGACTGGGTTGTGGAAATCGATATCAAAGGCTTCTTTGATAATATTGATCATGCCCTGTTACTGAAAGCAGTGCGGCATCACACACAGGAACGCTGGTTGGTGATGTATATCGAACGCTGGCTGAAGGCACCGGTGCAAATGCCGGATGGAAGGGCGCAGGTACGGAACAGGGGGATGCCGCAAGGCGGCGTGATTTCACCCCTGATCTCGAATCTGTTCCTGCATTATGCCTTTGATATGTGGATGAAACGTCAGTTTCCCGGCGTCCCCTTTGAAAGGTATGCCGATGATGTTGTATGCCACTGTCACAGTCAGTTGCAGGCCGAAGCACTGATAAGTAAAGCAGGCCAGCGGTTCGCGCAATGTGGGCTGGAGTTGCATCCGCAGAAGACCCGGATGGTTTACTGTAAAGATGCCGATCGACGGGGGAATTACGCAGAGACGCGCTTCGACTTTCTAGGCTATACATTCCGGCCCCGTTTGTCGAAGAATCGCTGGGGTAAGACCTTCGTTAACTTCAGTCCGGGGATGAGTGCCAGAGCAGGGAAAGCAATCCGTCAGGAGGTGAGGAGTTGGGGTCTGCAAAATCGCAGTGACAAGTCCTTGTACGATCTGGCGAATATGTTCAATGCGAAAATCAGAGGCTGGATAAATTATTACGGTGCTTTTTATAAATCGGCCCTGTATCCAACGCTGAGGCAAATCGATCGCAAACTCGTGTTATGGCTGACCCGTAAACATAAGCGACTTCGGGGCCACCGGCGACGGGCCAGTCACTGGCTGGCGCGTGTTGCGCGGAGTGAAACGAGGTTGTTTGCCCACTGGCCGCTACTATGGGGGCAGGCTTCAATGGGAAGAGCCGGATGAGCGGAGACGGTGCGCCGTGAAAGCGGCGAATCGAATCCCTGCCTTAGGCAGGAGGAGTTGGAAGAAATACTGCTGGGTCATCAGTCTTACCGGATGGTGAAAATCTTAAGGGACATAAGCATGACTGAAAAGCACAGGCCCGACGAACATACCGAATCGGTTGTTGTGCAAGACCCGCGTAATAAGGTTAAAGCTGTATTGCCTGAACCTCAGACACCAGTGATGGAATACTCACATCCACAGCCACGGTATGTCAGGGCTGTGTCGGCAGGATAGGCTGGTAAACCTCTCGCCAGCCGAAATCTTCCCCTGCTGAACGACGGTCAGCGAGATCGTTCAAGGTGCCGAACGGGGAACCTACGTTGCGCTATCACGTTCGATTCGTGCGAACACGGGATCGCCTACGGGTCGCGAGACCCAGGGTGACGGAGTGATCATAGTAGTCCGGGGACGGGAAAGCCGTCCACATGGCGAAGGATCACAGGTGTCTGACGACCAAATATTGAGGTAACCGAAATGGCCACAGCCGAAAATGTTCTGGCCGTCTATTCCGATCGAGGCAGGCGGAAATTCACAAGTTTTGTCCAACCAAAATCGGGAAAAATGACACTGGAAAGCCGGATGAGGTCGAAAGTCTCATGTCCGGTTTGGAGAGGGGGCGTTCGGAAAAGTGCTATAGCAAATGGTAA
>NZ_JAPFCD010000054.1:0-34407 GCF_026153155.1 Photorhabdus aballayi
TAGCCCTGTGATTTAAGTTGATTGTGAAAAATAAAAAGACCACGCCGGAGCGCAGCCTTGAATAATCTAGCAATACAAAAATTCCAGATATTTAGTTGTAAACTCTAAGTTTACTACTGATATATACGAAGAATCCCCCCAGTTGCCCCTCTCTTAACCAGAACTCTGACTAAGATACAGAGCATTTGCCAAGGTTGAAAAAAATCAGCTATATAAATTAATCATGCCAATTACAGTAAAAACGGAAGGTTTTATCTATTTGTTTTAACAGATCACCTATTTTCTCAGCTTCACTACTTTTATATTGTGGAGAATAATAAACTGACTCTTTTATACGATGCCCAAGATGGTATTTGACTCCATCTACTATAATTGTTAGTTTTTTATTTGTAACACTTGTCAGATGGTCTTTGTATATAGATAATTTGGTCAAATTTATATCTAATGTATGCCCAAAAATAAGATCTTCGCTTTCTTTCCAATAAAAACCACTAACAGTTTCATTCCCATTGCTTATATTTTTTTCAATCGTAACTAAATTTTTATTACTATGATCCCCCCATTCTTTATATGATAGCGTTAGTAATCTTTTAGAGACCGCGCTTATTATGGTGGGACGGAAAAATCAGGCTTGTTCAGATTCCTTTTAATGACCACCTCCCATATTGACGCTGCACTAAAACATAAGGGTTTTGCCGGTATCTTCCAAAAGATCAACAACATCACTTCTCAGTTTTTCCGGTTCATATGCCATAAACAGCAAGATATTAGTATCTAACAGCAATTCCATTAAAAATATTTTCCTTCGAACATATGAACAATTTCGGCCCTGTTCATATCGTCAAAATTGGCGGGAACACTACCTTTGCCTTTGAGGAAACCTAATTTGCGTTTAGGCTTCTCTTCTCTGTATGCGACAATTTTAACCAGTGCATGACCATTCTTGGCGATCACTACTGATTCTCCAGTGCGAACAACTTCCTGAACAATTTTGGACAGGTTAGTCTTCGTATCGTAGATATTAATCCTTTCCATAACATCACCTCTACCTCTTGATGTATACACTTTAAATGTATTTGTTTTTATTGGTCTGGTCAATTTGGTTAGACCAATTTATGGCGCACTATTACACCGGCATATTCATAATCTCCTGATAAGAAGCCACCAACTTATTTCTTACCTGGACGCCCATTTGCAAAGCGATACTGGATTTCTGCATCTCCACCATAACATCATTCAATTCAACACCGGGTACACCTAGTGTAAAATCCTGAGTTTGTTTTGTAGCATTCAAACGTGTCTGATTAATTTTACCAACAGCCGCCATCAGTTGACTGGCAAATCCACTCTGCAATGGTATTGGTTTTGCGATACTTGCTGCCTGTGACGCCTGAACTTGCATCAGTTGCAGCACGCCTTCAATTGCCTGAATTGACATAAAAACCTCGTGTTAAACCACTCTATAACCTACTCAATTCAATGCCATATTAACCCAAGGTATATACGGCATATTTTTAGACTGCCACCCTAACATAGCCCTCTCGATCTAAAGCGGGTAATTAAAGTAAAAAGTCTGGGCTTATTGTGCCATTAAAAGATGAGTGAACAGCGAATAATGACAAAACTGAAAATAGGAAGAATTTTTTCGCTTGCGTATGGGGAGTCTGTTTTGTTACGCCACGCTTTTAGTATTCATGTTGAACAGCAAGGCAAGGATCGTCTATGAGTGCCGCAACAACTGACGTTGAAAATCAAACTAGAGGTTTCAGTGCTATCATTAACCAGATAAAAGCTGATCCTAAAGTGCCATTATTAGTTGCCGGCAGCGCAGCCGTTGCGATTGTCATTGCCCTTTTCCTGTGGTTACGCAGCCCTGATTATCGGGTGCTTTACAGTAATCTAAGCGATAAAGATGGCGGCGATATTGTCACCCAATTAACCCAATTAAATATCCCTTACCGTTTTGCCGAAAATGGCGCTGCTATCATGATCCCTGCCGAACAGGTGCATGAGACACGACTAAGATTGGCGCAACAAGGGTTGCCTAAGGGTGGAGCTGCTGGATTCGAACTACTCGATAAAGAAAAGTTTGGGATCAGCCAATTTAGTGAGCAAGTTAACTACCAAAGGGCATTGGAAGGTGAACTGTCACGCACCATTGAATCTTTGGGGCCGGTGCAAAATGCCCGTGTTCACCTTGCACTCCCGAAACCCTCGCTGTTTGTCCGTGAACAGAAATCGCCCTCAGCTTCCGTGACCGTTGGATTACTACAAGGCCGGACCCTGGATGAAGGCCAGATAAACGCCATTGTTCATATGGTTTCCAGTAGCGTCGCTGGCTTACCACCGGGCAATGTCACCATCGTTGATCAGACCGGACGTCTATTGACCCAAGCCGATGCTACTGGACGCGATCTAAACACCAGTCAATTGAAATACATTCAGGAAGTGGAAAATCGTTTCCAGCATCGTATTGAAGCGATTCTATCCCCGGTTGTCGGTCGTGGTAACGTTCACGCACAAGTGACAGCACAGGTGGATTTTTCACGCCGTGAAGAGACAGCGGAAGAATATAAACCTAACCAACCCCCAAATCAGGCTGCGGTTCGCTCAAAACAGTTGAGTGAAAGCGAACAGAGCGGCGGGCCTATGGTTGGCGGTATTCCTGGTGCGCTTTCCAATCAACCGAGCCCGCCGCCGAGTGCGCCGATTGATAAACCAAATACCAAAGAGAACAATAAAAACGACAAGAGCGATAAGAAAGCCTCATCCACGGGTAACAGTAACGAGCGCGTGGTGAACAATAATCGCAATAACCGCCGTGACGAAACCACAAACTATGAAGTGGACCGGACTATTCGCCATGTGCAACAGCAAGCCGGCGGCGTTGAACGCTTATCTGTCGCCGTTGTCGTCAATTATGTCACGGTGGAAGGCAAAAATGGCCCGGAAACTCAGGCATTAACACCTGAGCAATTGGCAAAAATAGAATCGCTGACCAGAGAAGCGATGGGCTTTTCTAAAGAGCGTGGCGACAGTTTGAATGTGGTTAACACGCCATTTACTGAAAGCAAAGAAAATATCGAGGTTATTCCTGTCTGGCAGAACCCAGTTCTGTTGGAAAAAGCCTTCGATTTTGGCCGTTACCTGCTATTGATTCTGGTGGCATGGCTGCTGTGGCGCAAAATGGTTGTTCCTCAACTTGCCAAAAAACGCGCTGCGGAAAAAGCCGCCCTTGAAGCACAGAAAGTTCAGAAAAGACAAGTGACTGAATCGAGTGCGGAAATGGATGAAAAAACACGCCAGAGACTGACGCGTCAACGAGTCAGTGCTGAAATTCAAAGCCAACGCATCCGCGAACTGGCAGAAAAAGATCCTCGCGTAGTGGCGCTGGTGATCCGTCAATGGATGAGTAACGAACAATGAGCCTGAACGGAACAGAAAAAAGCGCCGTCATGTTAATGACCCTGGGAGAAGATCAGGCGGCCGAGGTGTTTAAACACCTGAACTCCAGGGAAGTCCAGCAACTCAGTATCACAATGGCGGGTATGCGCCAAGTTTCCAACCAGCAACTGGTGGATGTACTGGCAGAGTTTGAAGAAGATGCCGGCCAATATGCGGCACTGAGTATCAACGCCAGTGACTATTTGCGTTCGGTGCTAATTAAAGCGCTAGGTGAAGAACGTGCTTCCAGTCTGCTTGAGGATATTCTCGAATCCCGTGAAACTACCACCGGTATTGAGACCCTCAACTTTATGGAACCTCAAATGGCAGCCGATATGATCCGTGACGAACATCCACAGATTATCGCTACCATTTTGGTTCACTTAAACCGCGGACAGGCAGCCGATATCCTGGCGCTGCTTGATGACAAATTACGCAACGATATCATGCTACGTATTGCCACTTTTGGCGGCGTACAGCCGGCGGCACTGGCTGAACTCACAGAAGTGCTCAATAACCTGTTAGACGGCCAGAATCTCAAGCGTAGCAAAATGGGCGGCATTCGTACCGCGGCTGAAATTATCAACCTAATGAAAAGTCAGCAAGAAGAGAATGTTATCGAAGCCATGCGCGCCTACGATAACGAGCTGGCACAAAAAATCATCGATGAAATGTTCCTGTTTGAAAATCTTGTCGATGTGGATGACCGCAGTATCCAACGCCTGTTGCAAGAAATCACCACTGACTCCCTGCTCATTGCACTGAAAGGCTGCAACCAGCAACTGCGCGATCATTTCCTCAACAATATGTCTCAACGTGCCGCAGAGATTATGCGCGATGACCTGGCAAACCGTGGTCCGGTACGTATGTCGCAAGTGGAAAGCGAACAGAAAGCGATTCTGCTTATTGTTCGTCGTCTGGCGGAAAGCGGCGAGATTATCCTGAATGGCGGCGACGATAGCTATGTCTGATAAGTTAAACAATGCTAACTGGCAACCCTGGAAACCAAACGAACTGACACAGTGGGAAAAACTACGGGCCAAACCAGAGCCCGTTGATGACTCACAGGAAGACTCGGAGCGTGATGAAATCCTTGAACAGGCGGCAATGCTGGATAACCTGAAAGAGCAAGCACGACAGACCGGCCATGAA
This sequence comes from Photorhabdus aballayi, assembly GCF_026153155.1. Lineage (NCBI taxonomy): Bacteria > Pseudomonadati > Pseudomonadota > Gammaproteobacteria > Enterobacterales > Morganellaceae > Photorhabdus > Photorhabdus aballayi. The sequence continues at coordinate 4,597 of NZ_JAPFCD010000054.1, forward strand.
CAGGGATTTAGCGAAGGTCAAGCGCAAGGTTATGAAAAAGGCTACCAAGCTGGCTTAGAATCCGGTTTGGAACAGGGGTTGCAAGAGGCTATTCAGCAACAGAAACCTATCACAGAGCAGTGGCAAAATCTGCTGGCCGATTTCCAACACTCACTGGAAGGACTTGACACGATCATTGCATCCCGTTTGATGCAACTGTCACTGACCGCTGCAAAACAGATCTTAGGTCAGCCTGCGATTTGTGATGGCACTGCCCTACTCAATCAAATCCGCGAATTTATTCAACAGGAACCGATGTTGAGTGGTAAACCTCAATTGCGGGTTCATCCACGGGATATGCCAATGGTTGAACAACAATTAGGCAACACGCTCTCATTACACGGCTGGCGCTTACTGGCAGATAGCAAACTGCATCCTGGTGGTTGCAAAATCAGTGCAGATGAAGGCGATTTAGATGCCAGTCTGGCAACCCGCTGGCACGAATTGTGCCGGCTGGCCGCACCGGGAGAATTGTAATGACAGCAAGACTCGGGCGCTGGCTGGCGACACTGGATGCTTTTGAGCAGAAACTAGCGAAAACCTCGCCAGTGCGTCGTTATGGACGTCTGACCAGAGCGACCGGGCTGGTGATGGAGGCAACGGGTTTACATCTGCCTCTGGGGGCAACCTGCCTGATTGAGCGACAGAATGGCAGCAATATTGAAGAAGTTGAAAGTGAAGTTGTCGGTTTTAATGGCGAAAAACTTCTCCTCATGCCACTTGAAGATCTGGAAGGCATTGTCCCCGGCGCCCGGGTATACGCCCGCCCGTACAGTGAAGATTGCGGCAGTGGACGCCAGTTACCGCTTGGCCCGGAACTGTTAGGACGAGTTTTGGATGGCGCCGGTCGTCCATTGGATGGTTTGCCGTCGCCAGATACCGGTTATCGTGCGCCACTCACCACACCGCCAATCAATCCTCTGCAACGTACACCAATCAGCGATGTACTGGATGTCGGTGTACGAGCGATTAATGCCCTACTGACCGTAGGTCGCGGGCAACGTATGGGGTTGTTTGCCGGTTCTGGGGTCGGTAAAAGTGTCCTACTTGGCATGATGGCCCGTTATACACAGGCTGATGTGATTGTTGTTGGCTTAATCGGTGAACGTGGCCGTGAAGTTAAAGACTTTATCGAAAACATCCTTGGCGCCGCTGGCTTAGCCCGCTCAGTGGTTGTCGCCGCACCCGCCGATATTTCACCGCTATTACGCATGCAAGGCGCTTCCTACGCCACCCGTATCGCTGAAGATTTTCGTGATCGGGGTAAACATGTATTGCTGATTATGGATTCATTGACCCGTTACAGTATGGCGCAACGTGAAATTGCTCTGGCCATTGGCGAACCACCGGCAACCAAAGGTTACCCGCCTTCGGTTTTCGCCAAACTTCCGGCGCTTGTGGAACGTGCAGGGAATGGAGTGAACGGCGGCGGTTCCATTACCGCGTTCTACACCGTACTCACCGAAGGTGATGATCAACAAGACCCAATAGCCGATGCAGCCCGCGCAATTCTGGATGGTCACATCGTCCTCTCCCGTTCGCTGGCAGAATCAGGGCATTACCCGGCAATTGATATTGAAGCCTCTATCAGTCGCGCGATGACCTCCCTCATTGATAAGCCGCACTACCGGCGGGTACAGCAGTTCAAGCAACTACTCGCAAGCTATCAACGCAACCGTGATCTGATTAACGTCGGTGCTTATGCGGCAGGCAGTGATCCGCTATTGGACAAAGCCATTGAGCTCTATCCCTACATGGCGCAATTTCTACAGCAAGATATTGAAGAGCGTAGTGAATATGAAGCGGCCTGCATTCAATTACAACAGTTGTTACCTACGTAACGTAACGATTTTCTGGGTGTTGCCATTAAAGCGAGGAATAAGATGCAGCAACAATCACCTCTCATGACCTTGCGTGACCTTGCACAAAATGCAGTGGAAAAAGCCGCCACTCACCTGGCGCAAGTTCGTCAGAACCATCAGCAAATGGAACAACAACTCGCAACGTTGATGGGCTATCAGGATGAATACCGGGAACGCCTGAATGACACACTAAGTCATGGTATGCCATGCACCACTTGGCAAAATTATCAGCAATTCATGAAAACGCTGGAAAAAGCGATTGAACAGCACAAATTGCAACTCAATCAATGGCAACAGCGGCTTGATACGGCTTTATCACAGTGGCGGGAAAAACAACAGCGCCTCAATGCTTTCGATACCTTGCAACAACGGGCAGATAACAACCGAAGATTACATCAGAACAGAACGGAGCAGAAACAGATGGATGAGTATGCCCAACGTAGCGCACAACGGAGAAATAAATAATGAATCTCACTCTTTTGCCTGCCGACCTGAAACCGACAGAAAACCAACCCACTCGCAGTGATTCACGCCCTGATGCCGATCAGCCTTCGGCTTTTGCTCAGTTTCTTAATCTGGAAACCGAACTGGCACCAAAAGGTGCGGTTAAACCAGGAAAAATGTCATCCAAAGAAGAAAAAGAAATTACAGATGATACAAACAACGGTTTGTCGCCACTATTATCTACTTCAACTGAATTATCTACTTCAACTGAATTACCTATTTCAAATGAACTATCCATCTCAAACAAATTATCTATCCCAAATGAAATACCCACGGAGTCTATTACCTCCTCGCTGATTCCCCTTGATGCAAAAACAGATGCCAACAAACAACCGGCTCCTGTTGATGAACAACTTATGTCAGCAGAAGAGCTGGCGGCAAGTTTACCCATACAATTATCCGGGTTAGCCATCAAATCAGAAAACCAGAAAAGTGGCCTCCAACCTGACGGACTCACCAAGCATAATGATAAAAACCGTCAAATTAGCGTTAAAGGATTAGTCGCTATGGGATTATCGACTGAGGAAAACCCTCAGACAGCGACTCCAGAACAGCTAAAACAGGAAGAAGAGCTTTTTAAAACCAAACCTGAAAATGGTCTGGCGCAACATTCTCCAGTAAAGCCCAAGCTTGCTTCGACAACCATTCAGCACGGAATTCAAGTTGAAAGTGCAACGCAAAATCATCCGCGTGAATCCGCACTGATTCAGACCACCGCTCAAGCTGAGATCCAACACGCGCCGGCCGCCACTGAAAATCAACAAATCGGGCAAATCTCCTCTGTAACAACCTCTCCCCTGCTCTCCGCAGGGCACAATCAGACAGCCCAGTTTCAGTTATCCAGCGCTTCTACCCCATTACTGAATGCCCAGTTGGGTAGTGAAGAGTGGCAACAACAACTAAACCAGCAAATTATTTTATTCAACCGCAACGGCCTGCAACAGGCAGAATTACGCCTGCATCCACAAGAGCTAGGCGCATTGCAAATCCGTATGTCTGTTGAAGATAATCAAGCGCAATTACATCTGGCATCGGCTCACAGCCATGTCCGGGCGGCACTGGAAGCAGCATTACCTGGACTTCGCCACGCACTGGCAGAAAGTGGTATTCAACTGACTCAAAGCAGTGTCAGCAGTGACAACGCCAGCCCGTGGCAACAAGAACAACGCTCTGATTCACAACATTCAGGCGGAACCGCAAGTCACAATGCTGATACCGCCTCAGAAAACCATTCCGCTACCGAATCCACAGTACGTTTAGCCCCTCATCAACTGGCATCGGCTCGGGGAGGTGTGGATATTTTCGCCTGATGAGGGAAGGTATATACCCTATGGATTTCAAGATGCATCGCGACGGCAAGACAGAGAATCCCCGGAAGCATAGCAAACTATGCGACCGGGGTGAGCGAGCGCAGCCAACAAAGAGGCAACTTGAAAGATAACGGGTATAAACAAGGCTCACAACAAACGAACGAGTTAGTAGTTTTTTCCCCGTTTGTTCCAGCTATTGCCTACGGAAATACGCGGGATAATGATCATCGATATTGATGGATAAGTCAGTCCACCACGGAACGCGTGGACATTTATCCGCAACAAAAACAGGAATTTGTCTGTCCATGTCTGACTATAGCTACGAGCGTAAACGCAAAAATCCATTTGGGATGATACTGTTAGTACTGATTGCCGTTATCGGCGCCGCCATCGGGGGATACAGTTGGTGGGCGCTTAAACAGGCAAAAGAGAGTGACTCTACAGCATCCAAAGCCATAGAAACCCCGGTCTTTATGACTCTGGAACCTTTTACCGTCAACCTGATCGACAATGAAGATCACTTTGACCGAGTGCTCTACATTGGTGTGACTTTACGTTTAGCCGATGAAAAAACTCGCCAGCGCTTCCACGAGTATCTGCCGGAAGTTCGTAGCCGTATGTTATTGCTATTATCACGCCAGAAATCAGCCGATCTGGCGCATGACAGCGGTAAATTGCGTCTGATGGACGACATCAAGCAAACACTTCTCCCAACCTTGGTGCCCGGTGAGCCGGATCAGGTCATCACCGATGTGCTGTTTACCACGTTTATTCTGCGATAATCACCATGAGTGACAATATTCTTTCACAGGCAGAGATTGATGCTCTGCTCAATGGCGACAGTGCCAGTGACGATGCAGAAAATACCGCGTCCAGGGAAAATGAGGTTCGCCCTTATGATCCTAATACCCAACGCCGTGTTATTCGGGAACGTCTGCAAGCACTGGAAATTATTAATGAACGCTTTGCCCGTCATTTCAGGATGGGGCTGTTTAACATGCTCCGCCGTAGTCCTGACATTACTGTCGGTGCAATAAAAATTCAGCCTTATCACGAATTCGCCCGTAATTTGGCAGTACCGACCAACCTTAATCTGGTTCATCTGAAACCGTTGAGAGGAACAGCGCTGTTCGCATTCGCGCCAAGCTTGGTTTACATCGCGGTAGATAACCTGTTTGGCGGTGACGGACGTTTCCCGACCAAAGTAGAAGGCCGTGAATTCACCCATACTGAGCAACGAGTAATTAACCGGATGTTGCGTATGGCGCTGGATTCCTATCGCGACGCCTGGAGCGCCATTTTCAAAATTGAAGTGGAATACGTTCGCTCTGAAATGCAGGTGAAATTCACCAACATCACGACATCACCGAACGATATTGTGGTGACAACGCCGTTTCAAGTGGAAATTGGGGCGTTGAGCGGCGAATTTAACATCTGTATTCCGTTTGCCATGATCGAACCCCTACGGGAACGCCTAACCAATCCACCGCTGGACAATGTGCGGCAAGAAGACAGCCTGTGGCGAGAAAGCCTGGTAAAACAGGTTCAGCATTCAGAGCTGGAATTGGTCGCTAACTTTGTTGATATCCCGCTGCGGCTGTCAAAAATCCTGCAACTTCAGCCGGGCGATATCTTACCTATTGATAAACCCGAACGCCTGATCGTTCACGTCGATGGTGTGCCGGTGCTCACCAGTCAGTACGGAACATTAAACGGGCAATATGCCCTGCGTGTCGAACATCTTATTAACCCTGTTTTAAATGCTCTGGATGAGGAACAGCCCAATGAGTGATGCTAAGCAACCCACAGATACCGCTTCAACCGGATCTGCCGAAGATATGTGGGCAGAAGCTCTGGAACAACAGGCCGCGCAACAACAAACCTCTGACAGTAGCGCGTCAATTTTTGAATCTCTGGAGCCTCAGGATACGCTGGCTCACTTATCGGATATCGACCTGATTCTGGATATTCCGGTCAAATTATCCGTAGAACTGGGCCGGACCAAAATGACTATCAAACAACTACTGAGATTATCTCAAGGTTCGGTTGTTTCCCTTGATGGTCTTGCTGGCGAGCCATTGGATATTTTAATCAATGGATATCTGATCGCTCAGGGTGAAGTTGTGGTTGTATCCGATAAATACGGTATCCGTATCACCGATATCATCACCCCTTCTGAACGTATGCGTCGCCTGAGTCGTTAATATGGCTTTCCAGCCCTCTCTGCATAATGGCGCGGCAGAACCTGTCGCGCAAACCCAAGCGGTTACTCAAGTCACCACATCTGCGCCACTTCCCGCAGGTCAAACACTGATGCAAGTCAGCAGCGCACTGGCAGGCGTATTGCTATTGATTTTCACCCTCACTTGGTTGATACGCCGTATGGGGCTGTTTTCCAACAAAGGGAAAACTCAGCAACAATTAAGTATCAAAGCCAGCTGCTCTCTGGGACAACGTGAACGCGTCGTTATTGTGGAAGTTGAAGATAACTGGCTGGTACTGGGCGTCACTGCTCAACAAATTAATTTATTACATCAGATGCCAATACCTGAGTCCAACCGTGATAACACCGAAGGGCAAGCTATAAAACCAGCAGCGCTGTTTGGTCAGATTTTAAAAAATACGCTGATGCGACAAGGCAAAGATGATGAAAAAAAGTAGTTCTTTCTTTATACCAAGGGATAAGTTTGCCTTGTCATGCCGCCTGGGGATGATACTCGCTGCGCTTATTTTACCGCTGGATGCCGCGGCACAGTTGCCGGGCATCATCAGCCAACCACTGGCAAACGGCGGGCAAAGTTGGTCACTACCAGTTCAGACATTAGTTTTCATTACCGCGCTGACCTTTATTCCCGCAGCCTTACTCATGATGACCAGTTTTACCCGCATTATTATCGTGTTGGGTTTACTGCGTAATGCTTTAGGCACCCCATCGGCGCCGCCTAATCAGGTTTTACTTGGACTGGCGCTATTTATGACGTTTTTCATTATGTCGCCGGTTTTCGATAAAGTTTATCAAGATGCTTATCTACCTTTCAGTGAAGATAAAATCAGTCTGGAAACCGCTTTAGAAAATGGCGCCAAGCCATTACGGCAATTTATGTTGCGTCAAACAAGAGAAAACGATTTAGCGTTATTTGCTCGTCTTGCTGATCAACCGCCATTTGAAACTGCCGATTCCGTTCCTATGCGAGTATTAATGCCGGCATTTATCACCAGCGAATTGAAAACCGCTTTTCAGATTGGTTTTACGCTGTTTATCCCATTTCTGATTATTGACCTAGTCGTCGCCAGCGTATTAATGGCGTTGGGGATGATGATGGTGCCGCCCGCCACTATCTCACTGCCCTTTAAACTCATGCTATTTGTCTTAGTTGACGGCTGGCAATTACTACTGGGTTCTCTGGCACAAAGTTTTTATGGTTGACCTGAAAAGAGACAGACATTATGACTCCTGAATCAGTCATGGCATTGGGAACAGAAGCCATGAAAGTCGCACTGGCGTTAGCGGCGCCGCTGCTGTTAGCGGCTCTATTGTGTGGTTTAATTGTGAGCTTGTTGCAAGCTGCAACACAGGTTAACGAAATGACGCTGTCATTTATTCCCAAAATTCTGGCGGTATTTGTCACGACCGTTATCGCCGGACCCTGGATGTTAAACCTATTGTTGGACTACATGCGTGAGCTCTACAGCAGCATACCCGTGATAATTGGCTAATTATGATCTCTTTTAACAGTGAAATGCTGATCCAGTTCGTCAGTGAATTTTTCTGGCCGCTGGTTTGGGTGCTTGCGCTGTTCAGTACTGCGCCATTATTCAGTGAAAAACAGGTGCCTAAGAAAGTCAAAATTGGACTGGCGGTGATGGTTACACTGCTCTTGATGCCAAACCTGCAACCTGCGCAAGTGCCTATTTTCTCTGTTGCGGCATTCTGGGTGATGCTCCAGCAAATCTTAATTGGGGCATCACTTGGCCTGACAATGCAAATTGCCTTTGCAGCAGTACGTCATGCCGGTGAAATAATTGGTTTACAGATGGGGCTTTCATTCGCTACTTTTTTTGATCCCTCCGGCGGCCCTAATATGCCTATATTGGCACGAATCTTTAACCTATTAACCTTACTATTATTTCTGGCCTTTGACGGTCATCTATGGCTATTATCGGTTCTGGCGGATACCTTCCAAATTCTTCCGGTACAACCACTGCAACTCAGCGCTCAAGGATTTTTACTGCTAGCACAAAGCGCCAGTATGATATTTATCAACGGCATGATGCTAGCTCTACCATTAATAACACTATTATTAACACTGAATTTATCATTGGGGATTTTAAACCGGATGACACCACAACTTTCCATCTTTGTGGTCGGTTTTCCATTAACACTGACTACCGGCATATTGGTACTCACGCTTTTAATCCCGATGTTAGCGCCATTTACCGAGCGTATGTTTAGTGAATTATTTAACCGACTGGCAATTATTATCAGTGGTATGGTTATTTAAGGGCATTCTTTAAACCGGAATTGATCTAAAAAAATTATAAGTATTCTACACAAAATAAATCGTACTGTTCTATACTATAAATTCTGTCGATAAGAAAAAGACAAGCGCATTTTATTATCAACTAACCGCTTATTTTCAAAGATGTTATTAACATAGAAAAAAATAAGCTAATTAGAACGGAGTAATAAATTAATGAATATAGAACAAGAGTTATATAATGCCGCAGTTAACTTAATTGAAAAACGATACCCTAAAGGATGGGGCGGCGCTGCCTCAGTACGGACAGAATCGGGCAAAATCTTAACCAGCATTGCCCCTGATACCAAAATTGACGCATTATCCCTTTGTATGGAAGTTGGCGCTTATTTAGAAGCCCATAAATTGAATGAAGCGGTAACACACTCTTTATGTCTCTACCGTGAAGATGCCGGCTGTGAATATATCATTTTGACGCCATGTGGAATATGTCAGGAACGTCTGGTTCATTGGGGAGGCTCAGTAAAAGCCGCGGTGACTAATGATAAAAATGAACTGTTATTTAAAGCCATACGTGAACTGCAACCTTATCACTGGTCAGCCATTAATGGAGAAAAGCTCTAATATTACCCGTTATCTTTCAAGTTGCCTCTTTGTTGGCTGCACTCACTCACCCCGGTCACATAGTTATCTATGCTCCCGGGGATTCGCTCCCTGGCCGTCGCGATGCATCTTGAAATCTATAGGGTATATATGTGATTTATTTTAACTTGGTTATTTATTTTATTGCCAAGTATTAACTATTTATAGTGGTTAATACTTGGTTATATTAAATGAAATTATATTTTAACAAAACATTACCACCAAGACATTAAAATAATATAACAATAATTTAATCATCAAGGTACATTAATTTTAAGCTTTAACAAGCCAGAATTATAAATAATGACCATCATTTTCATTTATTAATTTAACTAAGGATTATCAATATACCATCTCACTTATTAAAGATATTTTAAATAAAAAATTCACAATATTATTTACGAGAATAAATAACAGACAATAATAAATTTTTTACAAATAGGTGACACTATTTCGGATTTAAGTTTATCTAAATATTATATTTTACTATCCTTCTGGTAGTATTCTACCCATTTAATTACTACACTGTACTTACTTTGTAACACATTTAGATGGAATAATAACTATGAGCGAAACTACTTTTACCTTTAGAGTTGATGACGCCTTGAAAAATGACTTTACCGCGGCAGCGAATGCCCATGATGCTTGGTTCCGCAGGCAAATAGAAATAGGCCAAGCTTCTACCGATGCTGGTAATCTAATTCCAGCCGAACAAGTTGAGGATAAATTTTTAGCCCGCCGCAAAGCTACACTCCGCCGTTTTGAGGCCAAGTAATGCAATTATTTTGGATGCCAGAAACCATTCAAGACCGTGAGGAAATATTACATACCGCCAGACAATGGCCCAAATCTTGACACCTTACATGACAGGAAGCGATATTTCCCTCCTTCATAGTTCTTAAGCTATCCTTGTCTTGCCAATGCAAAATCAACCTTTCTCAATATCAGTTCTTCTGGTACCGAAAAGCGATTTACAAAAAGTATCGGGACTGGAAATCTTCTCAATAATTCAATTGGATATAACAAAGTTAAACGACGTCAAAAACCAGATTAGCAAAAAATAGCAAAGATAACTTTAATATCCCTTGAATTCTTATATCAAGGGAGGATTTAACTTAGTTAAAACCTTTCATAAGGAGAGTTAATGGAATTTAATCGAAAATCATTAACCATTAATAGTGAGTTGAAAATAAATCTACATGTAAAACAATATTACCCAAATAGATGGGAATTAAGGTACTTTCCCGCTGGTTATTTTTTATTTTATGAAAAAAATCGTAAAAATAACGCAATAAAAAACAGATAGATAGTGTGGATTGTCAGACACACACTGTTTTTTCCCACCAAGGAAATCGTCACCGGTATACCACCCGCTTTATCAACCACTCAAATATCCCCTATCGGCTCAATCTGGTTATAATGAAAAACCCGTTTACCCACTTTTAATACTAACTTTGTGAATACAAGGGGACGGAGTTTTACAATCACAAACGGCACTTTTCATGTTAATCGAAAGCATAGCCTTTCCTTACCTCTCAGTATTAACTGAAAAAAACAGTTAATACTGAGTTATCTAAAAAAAGCCATAATTACCTTGAGATAACCACTTTTCCATTGATTAAAGAGAAGAGAGGGTTAAATGTTTGACCATCTTCACTATTATTTTTATCCTCAATTAATAATGGAGATTGTATTCCATCTTTAACTTCAAATCGGAATAATCGGCCATCCATATAGCGCACCAGTTTATATTTACTCCAGTCTATCGGTACTGCCTGATAACCCCTATCAAAGTAATGCTTAAAATCCAAAGAATCAAAATGGATTTGTTCAGTACTATCATTGGCTTGAGATTCCTCATGCAACGTTAATTGATAGGCTGTTTTCAATGCCGTTAAGTCCTGATTTTTCAACATTTGCCAAATATCTTCATAGGCTTTTTTAACCAACTCAGTACTTGTCACAGTCTCCGGCAAAGGGGTAGCCGTTGTCCAGGCCCAAGCAGGCAGATCATTTAATGTCACTATTCGTTGCGCATAATAAAACCCCCTATCTTTAAGATTTTTTTCTGTGATTTTACTGTACTGAGCGGTATCAATATTAAAATTAACAGATTTCATACTGGTTGGCTCCAACGTGCCATTTTTATCTGCCACACTAGCGATAATATTAGTCACTTCATCAGATTCATAAGGAGTTACTCTTACCAGTTTGACCTTACACTCCGTACCTTTTTCTTGATAAACATATTTCTCGTCTACATCAATAAACGGAGCCATTTCGATATAAATAGTATTCTTACCATTTTGCAATACTGGTGCAACATTGTAACCCGTTGATATTGTTCCAGTCCTTGAACCCAGATTGCTTAAAATATAGATCCCATTGACTCTGAGAACACAATAAGCACGGTTTGTTTCTAAATAAGTGATATATTTAACTTTATCCATAGTATTTTTCCCATAAGCTGATATTGAAAATAATATCATGAAGAATAAAAAAATCTTTTTCATTGCTATAACCTCAATTTATATGTCAATTTCTATTTTGATTATATTTCCTTATCACTCAGTATTAACAATCATAAACAGCTAATACTGAGTTAATTAAAACAAACCATAATTATCTTGAAATAACCACTTTTCCATTAATTAAAGAAAAATAAGGGCTAAATGTGCGACCATTCTCACTATTATTTTTATCTTCAATTAATAAAGGTGAATTATTACTATGCTCAAGCTGGAACCGAAATAACCTCCCGCCCATATAACGTACTAATTTATATTTACTCCAGTTTATCGGTATCGCCTGATAACCGTTATCAAAATCTTTCTTAAAATCCAGAGAATCAAAAAAACTTTGTTCTGTACTATTATTGGCCTGAGCATGTTCATACAACATTAATTTTGATACCGATTGTAAAGCGGCCAAATCTTTATTTTTCATTATTTGCCAGACATCTTCATAAGCTTTTTTGACCAGTTCAGTACTTGCTTCCGTTTCCGGCAAAGGAGTAGCTATAGTCCAGGCCCAAATAGGCAGATCATTTAATGTCACTGTTCGTTCGGCGTAATAAATACCCTCATCCTTGAGATTCTTTTCCGTAATTTTACTATACTGCTCGGTATTAGTATTAAAATTAATGGATTTCATACTATTAGGCTCTGCTATACCATTTTTGTCGGCCACACTAGCGATAATATTCGTAATTTCATCCGACTGGTAAGGTGTCACCCTCACCAGTCGAACTTTACATTCCGCATCCTTATCTTTATAAATGTATCCCTCTTTTGCATCACTAAATGGAGCCATTTCGATATAGATAGTATTTTTACCATTTTGTAATAATGGTGCAACATTGTATCCTGTCGAAATAGTTCCAGTCATTGAATAAAGGTTGCTTAAGGTATATATTCCATTGATTCTAAGGACACAACGTACCCGATTAGTGTCTAAATAAGTAATATATTTAACTTTATCCATTGTATTTTCCCCATAAGCTGCTAATGAAAACAATGCCATAAAAAATAGAAAAAATTTCTTCATTGCGATAACCTCAGTTTGTATATCGATCTCTATTTTGGTTATATTTCCTTATCCCTCAGTATTAACTGCAAAAAAAAATTAATACTGAGTTATTTAAGAAAGGACATTGTTATCTCGAAATAACCACTTTTCCATTTATTAGAGAAAAATATGGGCTAAATGTACGACCATTTTTACCATCCTTATCTCTGATCAATAATGGCGACTTGTTGCTATCCCCAATTTGAAACCGGAATAATCTGCTCCCCATATAACGTACTAGTTTATATTTACTCCAGTCTATCGGTATAGCCTGATAACCGTTATCAAAATCTTCCTTAAAACCCAAAGAATCAAAATAACTCTGTTCTGTACTGTTATTGGCCTGCGCGTGTTCATACAACATTAATTTCGCCACAGATTGCAAAGCAACTGAATCTTTATTTTTCATTATTTCCCAAATATCTTCATAAGCTTTTTTAACCAGTTCGATACTTGTTTCTGTTTCTGGCAAAGGAGTAGCCATAGTCCATGCCCAGACAGGTAAACCATTCAATGCAATAGTTCGTTCTGCATAATAAAAACCTTCATCCTTGAGATTCTTTTCCGTAATTTTACTATACAGTACTGTATCGGTATTAAAATTAACAGATTTCATACTATTAGGCTCTGCTATGCCATTTTTATCTGCCACACCGGCAATAATATTCGTGATTTCATCCGACTGGTAAGGAGTCATCCTCACCAAACGAACTTTACACTCTGCATTCTTATCTTTATAAATATATCCTTCTTCGGCATTACTAAATGGAGCCATTTCAATACGAATAGTATTTTTACCATTCTGCAATAATGGTGCAACATTATATCCTGTCGAAATGGTGCCAGTCATTGAATTCAGATTACTTAAAGTATAAATACCATTTACCTTAAGGACACAACGTGCCCGATTAGTTTCTAAATAAGTGATATATTTAACTTTATCCATAGTATTTTTCCCATAAGTGGATAGTGGAAGTAATGTTATAAAAAGCAAAAAGACTTTTTTCATTGTAATAACCTTAGTCTGTATGGAGACTTTTCTTTTAGCAATTTTGGATATATTTCCCATTTTTTTTTCTTATCATTTAATTTACTTTGTTGCTTAACAGAATCATCTCCACTTTCAGATGGTGCTACTCCCACCCCATACTCCACATAATAACTGGCGACAATCCCATGATGAAAAAACACCAGAGATAATTCCTTATCCTGTTTATCCAGTTCAAAACATCCTTCCGCTTCAATATCCGCGCCAGCTTTAAAATATCCTTCCACCAGATAATATTTAAACCCGGCTTGAATATTAGTTTCCGCCTTAATCGCTAGCGTACCTCTTACCATATCCCCCAGTTGAAATTCCATTTTATGCTCTTCATTACTGGCATATTTAAATGACAGATTTAACGCCCCTTCCAGAATCATATCTAATTGCGCCCCCAGATAAGCTCCATTCCGTCCCTCTTCCACCGCCGCCTTACCTTTTAATCCCTGTTCACGAATTAAGGCGATTAATTTCTCAACCCCAAATTCCGTCGCAAACGCCTCAATTAAATCCAGCCGCAGTTTTATCCCAATCAGCGGCGCTAACGCCACCGAAACCGCATGCTCAAAATAAGCTGCGTCTCCATGTGTGGCATTCACCAGTTTACTGCCGCCGCTTAATTTTATTTCCGGAGTCTGGATTTCCACCTCCAACAGTTTAATTTCCTGACTGCCTTCACTGGAAAACAGTTTTTGCAACGTCTCAACCGCCTGCAAGCCTTTATTCACCAGACCCAGTTTTTTACGTTTTTCTTTAAATTCTTTTTCCAGTTCACGTGTAAGTGTGTGGGAATAAGGACCCAGCGTATAAGCAAAGCTCCCTTCGGCAGTTAACGTGTCCGTTAATTCATAACCCGCCGTGTGTTTATGCCAGTTTTGACCGGGCTTTTTCGCGTTCGGATTGGTTTTCTTTCTCTCCTTCAGCGCCTCCGCTTTTCTTTCCGCCGCGCTTCTTTCCCGTACTTCTTGTTCTGCCCCTATCGTCACATCCAGTGTCCATTCATATTGCGGCAACACATGGATTTTGGTGCTAAGGGCATCCACTCTCCCTAGCATCAACATTTTCACTTTATCATCCGGCAAGAGAAATGAGCGCTGGGCAAAAGGCTGACCGTAACATTGCGTCAGGGTCAGAATATAATCCGTATGCGGTAAACAATTCAGATCCCCCTTCTGAAACAACCACGATGCAATAAAACCTAACGGATCACTTGCTATCGGATCAACCGGCAAGTTATGACGGGAAAAACTGATTTCATAATCTACTCCCGGTCCCTTAATTGGATTTTTACTCAATTCATAAAATTGAAACGCCGGGTTATCCGGGCTATAGAAAATCGCTTTGGGACAGTGTGCATTCTTCGTTATACACTGCTTTCCCACCAATGAAACAGACACCGGTATCCCCTCCGCTTCATCAACCACCCAAATATCCCCTATCGGTTCAATCTGGTTATAGTGAAAAACCCGTTTCCCGACTTTTAACACTAATTTGTGAATACAAAGGTCCGGGATTTTACAATCACAAACCGCACTTTTCATATTAACTGAAAGCATGTTTTTTCCTTAACCAATATTAACACTACCACCACCAATCACAATTCCACCACAACTCACCGCATCACCGGTTCTTGCCGCAGGTTTACCATCAACAAAAACGGTACTGGAACCACCGGCAATTATGCGTGAATGAGATGAATGCGGCGCCAAACTATCGCCCTGACGAGCTAAAGGAATACCGTCAACTTTCACACTGGTCGATCCCGAAATAACCGGTGTCGCGCCACAATCACCATGCGCCGTGCCAATATCACCAATCTTTACCGCATTACCCATATTTATTCCTCCATATCTGGCAAAATTAAAATAATTTGTCTTTAAAATGGAACCAAGGTACTGATGAATCACCTAACTCCTGTAATAGCAACTCTTCAGCCCGTATATGTCCCGGTTCACAGATATTATTCAATATACTTTTACAACGAGTAGGCGATTCTTTAACAGATGAGTATCTTCGTAAGAAGAATAACTTTAATATTCCTCTGACACTGTGATCATCCGTAATACCGATATTTTTTAACTCGGTAATTAGCCCCCGAATATAACCAACGTAATCAAACTCCTCAATAGTTTCCCATTCGATAATTAATGCTGCCAATGTCTGTACATAACGCTCAGCAAAAGCAGCCTCAATCTTTTCCAGTTGTTCCGGCGTAATCGATAATAGCTTTCTTTTGCTACTAGCATCCCGTGGATATTGTTCTCTATTAGCAAGAAAATCATGACTTTGAATATTGCCCTGATAGTTGGTGGCAATTTTATCTATCGGCCCCATGAAACAGTGAATTTCCCAGTCACTGAGGACACTGAGAAACTCCCAGATATTACGCGGATCATAAAACCGGAAAAATACCGGTTTATCCTGTTCAGGTAATAATACTTGTAAATATTTACGCAAATGCCGACGTAATGTTTTCATATCCGCCTGAGAGCTTAAGAAAACTCCCCAAGGTATGTTACAGTTCTCCAAATAAAGTTTTAACTTTTCTGTCACTTCCACTAAATAAGGCGCCACCTTAAGTAATTCAGGCGGTAAAGATTCATCATAAAGACAGGTAAACGGTGGATCAAAATGCTCCAATATAAGAAACAATTTGGATTCTGTCGCGGCGTCAATGACAGCATAAAGTTTTTCTTTAACCATTGTTATCTTTCTCCTTCGGGCAATGTGCGACAAACATCGAACCGGCATGAGCCGCACTCTGCAAAATCGCCGGATTAACCGGTTGCAATAAGACGCCGGGGTTACCACCTGAATTTAAGTTAATAGACGCACCTTTTATATCTACGCCGCCACCATGAATAACAATAAAATTATCGCCTACTTTCAGGGTGATTTTGCCGCCGCCTGTTATCGTAATGTCATCATTGGTATCGATGCTGAATACACCCTGTATTTTCTGTATTACATCGCCTTTGACCTGTAAGGCTTTGTCACCATCAACCTGATCGATATAGTCACCGGTGGTTTTATGTTCCTGCTGCCCATCAACCGTTATTTTACGGTTATTGGCAATCACCAGTTCGTCATCATGGCCAATGCTGGTGGTACGGTTGTAATTAATTCGCTCATCCCGGGAATTAAGCACCTTAATCGCCAGATTTTTCTGAGCATGAATAAACACCTCTTCTCGGTCTTTTTCATCTTCAAATCTCAGTTCATTAAAACCATCCCCTTTATGGGTTTTTGAACGAATGGACATCTGGGTTTTTGATATCGGCAGATGATTAGGCACAACATTAGCGGCATGATAGGTACGCCCAGTAATAATTGGCTGATCGGGATCGCCATGTAGAAAATCCACCAACACTTCCTGCCCTACACGCGGGATAGCAATCATGCCCCAACGCTTGCCGGCCCAAGCCTGACTGACTCTGATCCAACAGGAACTTTGGTCATTGAATTTGCCATATTGATCCCAGGCAAACTGCACCCGCACACGCCCGAATTCATCACAAAAGATCTCTTCCCCCTCCGGGCCAACCACAGTCGCAATTTGTAGGCCATCAATACGCGGCTTAGGATAAGGCGAGGGACGCCATACCCGGTTACGATCGCCAAAGGTGAAATCATTCGTTAAGGTCGTCCCCATTTCACCATAACGGGATTCATCCGCTTGCGGCTGTCTACCGTGATGGCTGATGCTAATGACCCGCCACTGGGTATTAAATTGCTCTTTCGGATGATCAGTCAGCGTAAATCCTGATGCCGGCGCCAGAGCAAAACAATCACTTTGCCCACGACCAAACATAGCATCAGCGCGCAGCGCTTCCAGACGAAATTGACTCAGGCGCTCGCCAATCGCACCTTTTTTAAAGCGCCCGGGAAAATCATAGTAAGTGTAACTGGGCAAATCTGAACGCTGGTGGTTAATTTGGCGTTCATAATATTCATATTCAGCCCCCCACAATGAGTTTTTAAAAGTACGATCCTTCAACTCAATATTGGCAATCCCAACCTGTTCACGCCAACAGAATCGATTGATGCTGCATTGGCTTCCTGTCGCATCCAATTCTGGGTGATAGGGCAATGAAAATGTTTTATTTATCCACTGAGTATCACTAAAAGCAATTATCGATTCACCCCGCTCTTGTTCAAAATTAAAATAATAAAATATCCCTTCATCAGCCAATAAACGATGAAGAAACACTAAGTCGCTCTCATCATATTGCACACAAAACTCTCGTTCAGGATGTTCATATCTCAAGTGATAATAGAAGTCTCTGACACCATTTTCTTTCAATAATATTTCAATAATCTCGATCACAGATTGATGCTGAAAAATACGGGAATTAACCCGTAATCCCGCACGCCATAAACTAGGGTGAAGGGTCAAGGAATAATAACTGCGATGACGACCTGTCGTACCTTGTTCAAACTGAGTCACAATCCCAGTAACACTGCGCTCTGGTTTTCCATCACGATAAACGGTCAGTGTCGCAAAATGATCCAGAACATCCGCAAAATCAATATCCGGGTCAGCACTGGCTAATGTCACCTCCAGACAAAATAATGTTGATAGCGCTTCATCTAGCGTAAAGTCAACCACAGTAAAAGTTTTCTCCGGGAGACTACCCGCAGTAAGTGTAAAAACCAGCCCTGAATCTGTCATTACCTTCCTCCTGATTGCGTGAGGTCGAGATTCAGGGAATTAAGCAGATCACGTAAAACAACCATAATTTCACCCTCTTTTACTTAAATGATTACCGCACATTGTTCATTAACCAAACTTTATCTGTTCAACATATGAGCGGGAGAGTAGAAGATGAAAGAAATAATCAACTTATTTTTTCAAAAAAATGATATTTTATTCTGGTGAAAAGCAGGGATTTTGGCGGAAAATTTCAATATATTAAATAGGTTACGTTAAAACGAACTATACCCGTCATCTTTCAAGTTGCCTCTTTGTTGGCTGCACTCACTCACCCCGGTCACATCGTTATCTATGCTCCCGGGGATTCGCTCCCTTGCCGTCGCGATGCATCTTGAAATCCATTGGGTATATAATGATTTTATTAATCAAAATCGCTGGCCTGAATCAGTAATAAAAACAAAAGAGGAAACCGAATTAACATAATATTTCAAACGATATACTTTTCTTTTCCACTTATTAAATTTGAATTCAAATAATATAAATTCATTTATTTTATTCCTTTTACATTACTGATAAATTTCAATATTTAACTGTTATGGGAAAGTGTTAAGTTAAATTTCACAGATCTAATTATCTGCTTATATGTAACATAATAACCGTCATGATAAGGAAACAAAAAAATGAAACTTATACATATAAACCCTAATCAAACTTTTGAGCTTTATACTGGTGGAAATATCATAATGCCGACTACTCATTACCCTAGTTTTAATATAAAAAACAACGGTCCGGCACCTATTAGAGCAGTAAATTATTGGGCGCCTCCCTTCGGAGATTACAATCAGTATGCTTTTATTGATATCCAACCTGGTGAAACTCAATTTTTCCGAAGAGTGCCTAACCCGGTTTACTTCTACAAAGTCGTAGTTATCAATCTCAGTAATTACCAACATGCAGAAACCGAAATTACTGAATTCTATCCTAGTCCACATCCGGTACTTTAAGCTTCAACAATATATTTTTAATATGACTTTTTATTTCAGCATATATTTAACTGCAAAAAAACAGCATTCACTTTATTAACCGATAAAAATAAGGAAACATCTATAGGAATATTAACCAAGAAAGAAAAATAGCATTATTTAAATAATAAATAATGACGTAGAATATTTAACTGATAAAATCGCTGGCCTGAAAACCAGCGATTAGAGTAAAAATGCAAACCAAATTAGCGGAATATTTCAAACAACGACATGCCTTTCATATCGACAAATGTCTTATACGATGCTTGAAGTATTGTTTGTTGCTGATAGTAATTCGAAATTGCTGAATTCCATTCTACATCAACCAGTTCACTCAAACGGCTCTTATTAGCCAGGCTGCGTTCTGCCCCCAAACTATTTAATTCTTCCATTTCTCTCAGTTGTAAACCTAATACCGATTCCACCGAAGAGATATTATTCAGCGCGTTGCGGGCGCCGCGGTTAGCCTTATTCAACAATTCCAATGCATCATCACGACTCTTTTGATCTGCCTCAGTCAATGGTGTTTTCAATGACTGAATCGCTATGTCTATGGTTTTAAATACATCAGATTCACTCGGGCTGCCATCCGGTTCTTTTATCGGATTACTGGTAGACGAGAGAAATACTTGAGCCCCAGTATGTCCAACGATCATAGAGCGATTGCTATCCACTTTCTGAGTCATTTCCTCTGAGCCGCCCCGATAGCTAACTGTACCGCTTGTACTCTCATCAAAAGGTTTCACATCCGTTTTATAACCGGCAAAAATATAGCGGCCATTACCATCGGTGGTGTTACCCAAATTCACCAGTTGTTCTTTAAATCCTGTCAGTTGAATAGCCAATGAGTTACGATCTTCATCACTCAATACGCCATTTACTGTGGCTACCAGACTTTCATGAATATTTTGAACCACACCGACAGCTTTGGAGACCACACTTAATTGCATGGAAATCGCGTTTTTAGCAAACGAGCGAGCGGTCATATATTGCTGGTTCTGAGATTCAGCCTGAGCAACCATGACACCCTGAGATGCCGCCATCGGATCATCGGATGGATTTATTACCCTCTGACCACTGGATAGCTGTGTTCCCTGCTGCATCCATTTCGATTGAGCAGTAGTAATACCCGTCATTTTCTGGTCGTACAATATATTGGTACTTACGCGCACAATTTTATTCCTTTTAAATATTCAGCTATACCCGTCGTCTTTCAAGTTGCTTCTTTGTTGGCTGCACTCACTCACCCCGGTCACATAGTTATCTATGCTCCCGGGGATTCGCTCCTTTGCCGCCGCGATGCATCTTGAAATCCATAGGGTATATACCCTTTATCTTTCAAGCTGTTGCTTTGTTGGCTGCTTTCACTCACCTCAGTCACATCGTTATCTATGCTCCTGGGGATTCGTTCACTTGCCGCCGCGCTGCAATTCGAAATCTATTAGGTAATAAATGCCCAAAATATCCGAGTATTTTCAGGCTATTTTTTTATTAAATGGCACGTTTATTAACGACGGAGTTCCAAAATGGCATTAAATAACGTTGTAGCAGTCTGGACCACTTGCGCATTAGCCAGATAATATTGCTGTAAGTTTTGTAATGCGCCATATTCTTCATCTATGTTAACGCCGGAAACCGATTGCTGTTCAGCATAAAGCTGTTTAGTAATATTATTCTGCGTTTCTAAATCAACATTCGCCGTGCTGGTCTGGTTACCAATGGTACTAACCATCGAAGCATAAGCGCCAGAAAATGATGCTTTACCCTCTACCAATTTTTTGCTCTGCAATTCAATGAGTTTTTTAACATTGACGTTATCACTCGGACCGCCATCTTTAGTACCGGCAGCCGCCAATTGCGATGCATCTTTAATATTAACCGCCATACTGCCAATAACACCGTTGACCGCTTTCAGTGTATATCGATCGTGTTCTTTTGCATTGGTTGGATCAATTTCAACTTTTAAGCCATCAAATTCCAATGTATTACCTGTTACTTTAGCAGCAATATCCGCCTTATCAGAGGCACGCTGGATTTTCCAATTAGCCCCATCGTAGCGAATATGATAATCACTGGCTTTTACCTCTGAGGTATCGGTATATTCCACTTGAAAATTAGCCGAACCTTTATTTTTACCATCGGCAATCACATCCGGGTTATTAAATGTGAAGAAATCTTCACCCGGTTTGCCCTTTAAATCAAAACCAGAACGGTGAATCTGATTAAATTGATCGCCCAATACCAACGCTAATTGGTTTAACTGATTACGAGAATTATCCAGCACTTCACTACGCGCCCGTAATGTACCGCTTAATTGCCCTTTATCAATGTGTCTTTCATCAATTTCAACAATGTCGCCAAAACCACGATCATAACCTAATGTAATGCGACTACTGTCCGCATTGGATGAAATCGCTTCTACTCGGTAAGCGGTTGTCCCCTGAACCAGCGTCAATCCACCGGCAAAAGTCACATTATAAGTGTCACCGTCCTGCTGAGTCACACCCACGCCAACCAGTTTATTCAGCTCATTGACCAATTGATCACGCTGATCCAGTAATGCATTCGGCTCAGCACTACCGCCGCCTCTCATACGGGTAATTTCACCATTGAGTTTAGCAATTTGCTGCGCATAGTTATTAATAGCCTCAGCCGAGTTATTTATTCCCCGATTAATGTTATTTTCCATTTTACGCAGGAAGTCATCCGCACTTTTTAACTGGTTTACCAGCCCCTTTGATTTACCAATCGCGGTTGTTCTGGCTGCATCATCTTCCGCATTACTGACGACATTTTGTAAACTAGTAAAGAAGTCATCAATGGTATTTGATAGGTTATTCGCTTTATCTGCCAGCAAATTATCAACCTGGGAAATTTGCTGATAATAGGTGGTTAATGCGCCTTGTTTCGCCTGCGCAGAAGACAGTTGTTGATTAATAAATTCGTTATATTGACGGTTAATACTAGTAACAGTAACACCATTTCCGATAAAGCCAACGGACGTCATCGTGCCGCCGTTTTGATTGATAACGGTTGATTGCCGGTTATAACCAGGAACTTTGGCATTTGTGACGTTATTACTCACGGTTCCCAGAGCAATCTGAGCAGCTTGAAGGCCGCTCATCGCGGTATTAATAAGACTGTTGGACATCAGAAGATCCTTTTGCGTTTTATTTATGTCTCCGCTGGTGGCGGCAAACAATCTTTCAGATAGCTAAAAACAACGTCTGAACTGCTTTTATTTATCGGCTGAACTCAATAAAACTTGAGCAAAATAGAGATCAGAATAGTTTACTCAAATCGTAGGTATACGCTTTTACCGCCTGTTCTCCAGCACCTTTTAACTGTTGAATAACTGAGACCAGTTTTTTCGCATATCCGGGATCTGTTGCATAACCTGCCTGCTGCAAGGAATAAGCCCCTTGCTCCGGGGTCATAGAGCGGGCAACGTTGGCGTAACGGGGGCTTTCTGTCAGTAATTTGACGTAATCCTCAATCGCTTCCACGTAAGAGCCATAAACACGAAAGTTATCCTTCATTTTCTGCGGCTCGCCGTTGATATATTCTGTGGTTAAGATGTTAGTTACCGGCCCTTTCCAGCCTTTACCGGCTTTAATACCAAACAGATTATGGCTTGGCTTACCATCAACGGTCAGAATCTCTCTTTGTCCCCAACCGGACTCTAATGCAGCCTGAGCAATAATCAGCAAATGGGGAATACCACTGCGTTGGCTAGCTATCCGGGCAGGAGTCGAGAGCGTGGATACAAAATTCGTACTGTTCAGCGGTAGCGGTTTTGGCGCCGCCTCAGGTTTCGGTACCGTTCGACGTATAAATTGCTCAAGCGCCTGCCTTGGCAAGGTTTGCAAAATCTCGTTATCCGGTGTCATGGGTATTTTGCCCGCGATTTCACTGGGGGCAGTTTTAGTGCCAGAAAGCTGCTTGAGCAGCATATCGGCAAAACCTAACCCCTTCTGAGCGATATTCTGCGCGATTTGCTGATCGTATATCGAAGTATAGAGGCGAGTCTGTTCGCTGCTCAACATGCCATCTTTAGGCAGGGACGAACGCATACTTTTCAGCATCATCTGAACAAAGAGCCCTTCCATTTGTTGGGCTACTTGCCGTAGCCCCTGTTGTGGATCTTTTGCCAGATTGGATTTTAACGTGTTAACCGACTGAACATCATAAGCCGCTCCGGGCAGGGTTAAAAAATCATTCATCAAATGATCTCCAGCTTCGCCCGCAGACAACCTGCACTTTCCATTGCCTGTAAGATTGACATTAAATCATTCGGTGTCGCACCCAATGCATTCAACGCTTGAATAACATGGCTCAAATTTGCACTGGCGTTAACCTGCTGCAACGCGCCATTTTGTTCACGGACAGCAACCGCGGGATTACGGGTCACAACGGTACTGCCGCCGGCTAACGGTGTATTTGGCTGACTAACAACCACCTGATTATCGACAATGACAGAAAGATTCCCTTGAGCAACCGCGCAGCTATCCAGCATGACATTGCGGTTCATTACGACAGAGCCGGTACGAGAGTTGATAATCACTTTGGCATCGCCGACATCAACACGAACAGTCAGGTTCTGCACATGGGAGAGGAATTTAACCTGCTCGCTTTTATCTCTCGGCATACGCAATTGTACTGTGCGGGCATCCAGCGGCGTTGCGGTTCCCGTTCTGCCCGCACGATTGATCGTATCGCTGATTTGCTGCGCCAGTGAGAAATCTTCGTTATTTAATTGAAGATTTAATGTGCCATTTTCACCAAATTGCGTAGTCAATTCGCGTTCAATCACGGCGCCGTTACTAATTCGGCCACCTGCAAGCTGATTGACTTTTACACTGCTTCCCCCGGCGCTGGCGCCAGCGCCGCCAACCAATATATTACCCTGCGCCAGAGCATAGACCTGATTATCAACACCTTTTAGCGGTGTCATCAACAAAGTACCACCACGTAAGCTTTTAGCGTTCCCCAATGAGGAAACCACTACGTCAATATTCTGTCCGGCACGGCCAAACGGCGGTAACTTCGCAGTGACCATCACGGCAGCCACGTTTTTCAACTGCATATTGGTTCCCGGAGGAACAGTAATCCCCAATTGGGATAACATGTTGCTTAAACTTTGGGTGGTAAATGGCGTCTGAGTAGTCTGGTCACCGGTTCCATCCAGCCCAACCACTAATCCATAACCAATCAACGCATTTTCCCGTACCCCTTGAACCGTGGTGAGATCACGGATGCGTTCTGCTGATGCAGTCGTTGTCACCAGAGCCAGCAATACCAGAAGAAGGCTGACAGCAAATTGTTTTATCATAACCATCCCCGGTTAAAATGGCGCGACATTGAGGAAGAAACGCTGTAACCACCCCATGTTCTGCGCTTCATTGATATAGCCATTCCCCACATATTCAATGCGGGCATCAGCGACCTGATTGGAACTGACTGTGTTATTAGCATTAATTGTCCGTGGGTTAACCACACCGGAAAAACGGATAAACTCCGTTCCCTGATTGATAGCAATCTGCTTCTCACCGACCACATGTAAGTTACCGTTTGCCAGTAACTGATCGACGGTCACAGTAATCGTTCCTCTGAAGGTGTTATTCGCATTAGCGCCGCCTTTCCCACCAAAAGTATTCTCAGCTTCCATATCCAGATCAGTTTTATCTCCACCAATTAACCCTTTCAGGAAACGGGGAGTCAGTGCTGCGGAAAACGTGTTTTTTCCATTACGGCTGGCATTGGCCGAAGAATTCTTACTAGCGCTGACATTTTCCTGCAATGTAATCGTCAGGGTATCGCCAATATTTCGTGGTCGGCGATCTTCAAATAGCGGCTGATAACCATAATAAACCGGCTGTACGACTTGAAAAATAGCGCCATTAGGGACTGGCGCGGTTGCCGCAGAAGGTGCTGCGGTGGTTGCTCCCTCAACCAAGGGTTTTTGCGGTATATACGCACAGCCCGTTAGTGACAATACCGCCAGTGCTATACTACAACGCCATTTATTCGCCACATTTTTCCGTAAATGGCGGAACTGACAAACGGCGCTGGTCTCGGCAACAGCCATTGTATCCATCTTCGATACTCTTTATTTATCCCTGAATAACGGGGAAACTGAGTGTTCCCCCGCGGTTCTGATTGACGATTAGGTTATAACTGAGTCAGTTTTTGTAGCATCTGATCAGACGTCGATACCGCCTTACTGTTAACTTCATAAGCACGCTGAGTCTGAATCATGTTGACCAATTCTTCAGCGATATTGACGTTAGATGTTTCGACATATTTATGATAGAGCAACCCTGCGCCATTGATTCCTGGTGTGTTTTCAATCGGCACGCCAGAACTGCTAGTCTCGACATAAAGGTTTTCACCAATACTTTCTAACCCATTGTCATTGATAAAGGTTGTCAGGGTCAGTTGGCCAACTTGCTGAAGTGCCGATTGCCCCTGTACTTTCACACTGACAACACCATCACGACTGATGTCGAGGTCCGTTGCGTTATCAGGAATAGTAATGGTAGGGAAGATCAAAAAACCGCTAGCGGTTGTCAACTGCCCGTTTTGATCTTCCTGAAATGAGCCGTCACGGGTATAGGCGCTGGTACCGTCCGGTAACTGAACTTGAAAGAAACCCTTTCCTTTAATAGCAACATTATGACCGTTATTAGTTTCAGATAAGTTTCCCTGACTATGCATACGTTCTGTTGCTACCGGACGTACCCCGGTACCTATCTGTAAACCAGAAGGTAAACGGGTCTGTTCCGATGACATCGCCCCGGGTTGACGAATGTTCTGGTAAAGCAGATCTTCAAAAACGGCACGCTGGCGTTTAAAACCATTGGTGCTGACGTTCGCCAAGTTGTTGGCAATCACATCCATATTGGTTTGCTGGGCATCCAGCCCAGTTTTAGCAATCCATAATGATCGGATCATCGGTTTTATCCTCTGTGTCTAAATCAACTCATTGCTAATAGCTGATTAGCACGTTGTGCATTTTCATCTGAGCTATGGATGACTTTCATCTGCATTTCAAAACGGCGGGCGTTGGCAATCATACTCACCATGCTTTCCATTGGATTGACGTTACTCCCTTCAAGCACTCCGGGCATTAATTTCGCCTCATCACTGGCCGGCAAGACATTACCCTGTAACGTTTGCGCCTGTTCCGTCATGTGAAAGAGGCCATCATCACCGCGGACTAGCTGATCGCTCTCCGGTTTCACCATTTTCAATCTGCCAAGCTGCCCCAACTGTGTTGGCGGATCGCCAGGAATCAGTGCAGATATAGAACCATCGGTCGCCAGGGTTAACTCAGCTTGTGGCGGAACATTGATCGGGCCGTTGTCCCCCATCAACAAGTTACCTTGAACAGTTAACTGACCTTCCGCTGAAATCTGAATACTGCCGTTACGCGTGTAAGCCTCAGAACCATCTTCAAGCTGAACCGCCAGATATCCCCCCTGCCCAATCGCCACATCCAACGGACGAGAGGTATAGTTCATCGGCCCTTGGCGATTGTCAGAGCCCGGCGTTGAAGCGACAACCAAAGTACGAGTATTAAAAGCAGCCCCTTCAACAGGTACCGCTCGCAAAGCAGCCAGTTGCGCCTTAAAACCCGGCGTCGATGCATTAGCCAGGTTATTTGCCGTCACTGCCTGATGTTCTAGTGTCTGACGCGCACCGCCCATTGCGGTATAAATGACATGATCCATAATGCTATCCTGAAACTATCAGCGCATACTGACCAGCGTTTGCAGGATCTGATCTTGGGTTTTAATGGTTTGCGCACTGGATTGATAGTTGCGCTGAGCGACAATCATATTGACCAGTTCTTGGCTCATATCGACGTTGGATGCTTCCAACGAGCCACTGAGCAATTTACCAAAACCCCCCGATCCCGCAATGCCGACAACTGGGCTACCTGAAGCTCCCGTCTCTATCCAAACGTTGTCACCCTGCGCTGCCAGCCCCTCTGGGTTAGCAAAGTTAGTCAGAACGACCTGACCTAATAATTGAGATTGCTGATTGGAATAGGTACCGATGACACTGCCATCTTGCTCAATACGGTAACCATTGAATTCACCTGCGGCATAACCGTCTTGCTTAAGTGCCGATATGCTATCAGAATCAATTTTCTGCTGTTTACTGCCATTAAAATCAATAGTGATATCAGCGGCATTAGAACCATTCAGAGAGGGAACATTAAATGTAAACTGATTATCGTCACCAATCAGTTTACCATTGCCATCAAATTTCAACGTCCCCAGCGAAGCGGCTTTAGCACCCTCAACCGCACTATCCTGAGCGTGAACCTGCCATTCATTATCGTTCGTTTTCACAAAGAACACCTTGATAGCATGTGGGTTACCCAAACTATCAAAGGTGGTAACACTGGTAGGATAGTTATAAGAATCCTTATCTTCTGGCGAGAAAGCATCTGTTGGTTTTTTATGCATCGAATTAAGGTTGGTTGTCATCGTCACCTTAGTTGTCGCTTTAGCCGCCAGTATACCTTGAGGGATTGTAATCGGCTCAGGGTTAGCCCCTTTCTGAATCTCCGGCGCACCGCCATTGACGCCGACTGCGGGATAGCCGGTCAATTTCATGCCTTGCATGTTGATGATATTGCGATTCTCATCCAGCTTGAATTGACCGTTACGGGAATAGTAAATCCCACCATCACCGCCTTGCATGCGGAAAAAACCGTTCTGAGTGATCGCCAGATCAAGTGGGCGATTCGTCGTCGTCGGCGTACCATCTTTAAAATTTTGATTAACGCCTGATATTTTTACCCCAAGACCCACTTGAGAACCGGCAAAAATGTCAGAAAAAGCAACCGTGCTGGATTTAAAGCCATAGGTCGCCGCGTTAGCGATATTATTACCAATAACATCCAAATTACCTGCCGCAGCATTCAAACCACTTACTGCTTGTGAAAAAGCCATACTATTCTCCGTTAAAATTCTTGCTGGTTAAAGAATCTGACGTATCTGATCCATTGTGACAGTACCGATCCGTCCTAAATCTAACTTAGCGCCGTCCGCGTCACGAGTAACGCCTTTTACCTCCGCGAACCTCAATGGCTGAAACACTCTCTGCTCGCCTTTATAGCTAGCAGTAATGGTGAAGTTATAAGCGCCATCCTCAACATTAGCGCCGTCTTCTTTTGTTCCATTCCAAGTGAAATTATGGACACCTGCTTCCAACCCACCGAAATCAATTTGGCGCACAACCATCCCTTGTTTATCAGTAATGGTGACTTTTACACTGTCCGCTGGCCTTTCTAGTTCAACACCGAATGGTGCTATGCTGACGCTCCCCTCTTCTTTGTTTGAACCCACCAAAATGGTATCCCCAGGGACCATCACTTTTCGACCAATCAGAGCCGATGCCTGTACAGGCTGATTATTATTGATCTGACCGACAATCGACCCCAGAGTGGTATTCAGCTTTTCGATTCCCGCGAGTGTGTTAATTTGCGCCAAATGGGAGGTCAGCTCATTGTTCTTCATCGGATTAGTTGGGTCTTGATTTTTCATTTGCGCTAACAGCAAGTTCATGAAGTTGCTATTCAGTTCTTCACTACCCTTCTTCTTGCTAGTCGATGCTGACTCTCCAACAATCGTGTTATTCGGTGATTCATTCACTGAACTGGTAATAGACATGAGTCACTCCTGTTACTGACCTAACGTCAATGTTTTCAACATTATCGATTTAGTTGTATTAAGCACTTCAACGTTGGCTTGATAACTACGGGAAGCGGAAATGGTATTAATCATTTCTCCGACCACATCAACGTTTGGCATCCGCACATAACCCTTTTCATCAGCCAACGGGTGTCCCGGCTGATACTCAAGGCGGAAAGGAGTAGGATCATCAACAATTTCACTAACTCTGACGCCGCCGGTTTCTTGCCCTGCCGGTGCGGCAACACGGAAAACCACCTGTTTAGCCCGATATGGTTGACCATCCGGCCCAGCAACGCTATCAGCATTCGCCATATTGCTGGCGCTGACATTTAGTCGTTGGGATTGAGCTGATAATGCCGAACTGGCAATATCAAAAACACTAAGTAAAGACATTGCCCTTATCCTTGCTGTAAGACTGACATCATGCTTTTAACTTGAGAGCTGGTCGCAGTCAGTTCAGCCTGATATTTCAAGCTGTTATCCATAAAATTACTGCGTTCCATATCCATATCCACCGTGTTGCCATCCATTGCTGGCTGATAAGGCACCCGATACAGTAAGTCCATCTCCATTCTCTTCTGAGGCTGAATAGGAATATGCCGATCGGATGTCAGCGTCAGCCCGATCCCGTTTCCAGTGACCCGACCGTGTGCAATGGTTTTTTTCAGTTGTGTGGCGAAATCAATATCCCGCGCTTGATAACCGGGCGTATCCGCATTGGCGATGTTAGCGGACAATATTTCTTGCCGCCGTGATCGCAATGACAGGGCTTCCTGCTGAAAATGAAAGGCTGCATCTAATTTATCGAGCATATTCCTCCCTCTGATGTGACTGACCTGTGTTGTGAATCTTTAATAGCGCTGTTCGCGATCGCGAAATTCGCAGTAAACAGAATAAACGCAGAAGGAAAAGCCTATCGGATGAATAGACGCTAATTGGATTGCTATTTATCCCATTGACCGATATTCAATGCAGGTACAC